>JBKJWA010000050.1:0-10838 GCA_046716705.1 Gaiellaceae bacterium | reverse complement strand
CCCTCGCTCGTTAGGGTTCAGCTCATGGAAGTCGTCGGCAGCATGCACCCGGGCTGGCTCTCGAAGGCGTATCTCGCCTACGACGAGCCGGGAGGGACGGCGGTCTTCGTCGACTCAGGCGCCCCGCTCGAGCCGCTCCTCGACGTCGTCGAGGAGCACAGCCTCGACGTGACGCACGTGCTCATCACCCACGGTCACGACGACCATGTGTCCGGGAACCTCAAGCTCGTGCGCCGGTTCTCGTGCCCCGTCGTCACGAACGCCGTCGAAACGGGAGGCCTGAAGTTCGAGACGCTATCGACGCCAGGCCTCTCGGACGACGGTGTCGCGTTCGTCGCGAACGGGGAGGCGGTGTTCACGGGCGACACGCTGTTCAAGAACTCTGTCGGCGGCGGCGACTTCGAGACCGTCAAGCGATCGGTCATGGACGTGCTGATGACGCTGCCGCACGAGCTGCGCGTCTATCCGGGCCACACGGACGAGACGACGATCGGCGACGAGTGGGAGTCGAACCCTTTCGTGACGGTCTGGCGCGGCGCCGAGCCGGAGGGCACGGATCCATGTACCGTCGCCGGAGAGGACGCGACGCTCGTCGTCTGGTCGCCCGACTACGACGGCAAGGGCAAGGCGTGGGTGCGGTTCGCCGACGGGCGCGACGCCATCGTCGGCGGTTCGCGCGTAGAGCGTTGAAGCTCGGCGTCGTCTTCCCGCAGACGGAGATCGGCGCCGACCCGGGCGGCGTGCGCGAGTACGCGCAGGCAGCCCAGGAGCTCGGCTTCGACCATCTGCTCGCGTACGACCACGTCTTGGGCGCCGATGACGCGCGGCATCCCGGGCTGGTCGGCCCCTACCGCGCCGAGCACATGTTCCACGAGATCCTCGTCCTCTTCGGCTACCTCGCCGGCGTCGCTCCCGGGCTCGAGCTCGTTACCGGCGTCGTCATCACGGGCCAGCGGCAGACGGCCCTGCTCGCGAAACAGGCGGCGGAAATCGACGTGTTGACGGGCGGTCGCTTCCGCCTCGGCCTCGGTATCGGCTGGAACCCCGTCGAGTACGAGGCGCTCGGCATGAACTTCCACGACCGCGGTCGGAGGCTCGAGGAGCAGATCGACCTCATGCGGCGCTTGTGGACAGAGCCCGTGCTCGACTACGAGGGCCGCTGGCACAAGGTCACCGCCGCCGGCATCAACCCGCTCCCGGTGCAGCGGCCGATCCCGATCTGGATCGGCGGCTCCGCCGAGCGAGCGCTGCGGCGCACGGCGCTGCTCGCCGACGGCTTCTTCCCGCAGCGACCGCTCGAAGGCGGCTGGCCCGCGACGATGCAGCAGATACGGGAGTGGCTGGAGGAGGCCGGCCGCGACTGGTCGGCGTTCGGTGTCGAGCAGCGCATCAACGTCGCCTCAGGGACTCCCGACGACTGGCGGCAGGCGATGGACGAATGGCGCGAGCTCGGTGCGACGCACTTCTCGCTCGTGACGACCGGCGCCGAGCTGGAGGGACCGAGCGGCCACATCGAGCGGCTGCGCGACGCGAAGGAGGTACTGACGTGATCGTCCCGGACGAGATCGAGCGGTACGCGGCTGAGCACACGACCCCGCACGACGAGTTGCTCGCCGACCTGGCGGAGGAGACCCGCGCGACGCTCGAGTGCCCGCAGATGCTCACCGGCCCGATCGAGGGGCGGCTGCTCGGCTTCCTCGTCTGGTCGCTTCGCGCCAAGAACGTGCTCGAGATCGGGACCTACAGCGGCTATTCGGCGATCTCGATGGCGACGGGGCTCGCCGAGGGCGGCCACATCGATACGTGCGAGATCTCAGAGCAGCACGCAGCTGTGGCGCGCCGCTACATCGAGCGCGCCGGGCTCGCCGACCGGATCACTGTCCACGTCGGGCCGGCGGGGGAGACCGTCGAGCGGCTCGACGGCCCGTGGGACTTCGTCTTCATCGACGCCGACAAGCAGGGCTACATCGGCTACTACGACGCGGTCGTTCCGAAGCTCTCCGACCACGCGGTGATCGCCGCCGACAACACGCTGCGCAACGGGCTCGTGCTCGAGGGAGACCTCATGCACGACTTCAACGAGCACGTGCTGAACGACCCCAGGGTCGAGTCGGTGCTGTTGACGGTGCGGGACGGCGTCACGCTCATTCGCCGTCGCCCATTAACACAGCGAGGCGCTCCCCCTCTTCACGCAGCTCCCGCAGGGTAGATCGCGACAGACGCTCGTACGGCTCGAGCTCGATGCGCCCGTCGTCGTAACGCCACGCTCCCGCCACGCGCCCGTCGACGAGGAACGTCGGCACCGAGGGCGGGTTCTTCGTCGCGAAGACGATCGGGCGGTAGTCCTCTGGCATCACGCCGGTGCGGCGTGCGTGGACAAGCAGCACCGCGTCCCACCACGGCAGGAAGCGAACCGGAGCCGGCGTGTCGGCAGGTGGCAGCGGCGCGCGGGGGAGATCGATCAGTTCGCGGTCCTGCTCGTCGCGGAACCAGCGCAGTCGCAGTCGCTCGAGCGCGGGGGCGAGCATGCGTACCGGAACGCCGGACCACGACGAGATGTCGTCGAGCGTGGCGGGCCCGAAGCCGCGGAGATACGAGCGGACGAGGTGGTCGATGCCGTCGTCCTCGGAAACGGTGCATGGTCCGAGCGACTGCTCGGCGAGCGTGTAGATGTCGGCGCGCGGTCGCTCCCACGTCCCGGATGGCGGCATGCGAACGAGCTCGATCCAGAGGCCGACGTGCGGGCTGAGGAGATCCGCGAGCACCTTTGCCGCTTTCGGCCCGTCGGCGAGCGCCTGCCGAAGCGCCGCGGCCTTCTTGACCATGACCGGCGTGGTCTCGCGGTCGACCCGGAGCTGCCACAAGCGAAGGGCCTGGCGCAACCCGGCCGCGTGCAGCCAATATTCCTGAGCCGAGACCGTGTGGATCGTGGTCCGGTGCAGCGTCCCCTGAACGACGCTTCGGCGCTCGAGTGCCCGGGTGAGCTGATCTCGGCGGAAGCCCTTGAGGCACGACCACAGCCGCACGTACGCGTTCGGGGCGTACTGGTTCTGGATCCCGCCTATGCGCTCGAGCGCTCGTGGGATGGATAGCGTCGAGCGCTCGAGCAGGAGCTGGCGCGCGAGCAGCGCGCGGTTGAGCTCTCGCTGCGTGAGGACGCGCTCCGTCACGGCCGCCAGTATCGTCCAGCCATGGTCGTGAAGCTCCACCGCTGCTCGTGGGGGTGGCTCCACTTCGACATCTGCTCGCGCGTGCAGCACGCGCTCGACGGCGCGGGTGTCGAGTACGAGGTCGTCACTCACCCGGTGTGGCGCCACAAGCGGCAGGCGATGATCGAGCTGTCGGGTCAGAAGTACTACCCGGTGATCGAGTTCGAGGACGGCTCCGTCTACCGCGAGCAGTCGAAGGACATGGCCGCCACGATCCGCGCCGGCAAGCTCGACGAGCAACGCGGGACCGCCGCGCCGTCGGGCTAGACTACGTCCCTCGCGGGGCTATAGCTCAGCTGGGAGAGCGCCTGGATCGCACCCAGGAGGTCAGCGGTTCGAATCCGCTTAGCTCCATAGCCCAGCCCGAAAGTCTTACGACTTTCGGGCGCATGGTTGATCTCCGAGGGGCCGTGGCGAGCCGCTCCCGCGCAGGGTCGGTAGCGGCGGCGGCAAGTGCACGACGGGTGCTTGAATGGGAGGCCACGTGGCTGAGAAACCTGGTGAGATGAGTCGGCAGGAGTCAGAGCCGCAGCTGCACGACCTCGAGCAGGCGCTCGCGTCGCTGCGGAACAGCGAGCTCCTGAGCGCGCTCGATCTCGTCCTCCTCGAGCTCGAGCGGCGCCTGCTCCGCTACGCGCGAACGGGCCACGAGCTGCTCGAGATGGCGGACGAGGGCCTCGTGCTCGCAGTCCGGGCGGCGGCGCGGCTCGGGCAGGCGCAATCCTCGGCAGCGCACACGGCAGGCCACCTGCAGGTCGTGGGCATCGGGGAGTGGAGTCCGACGAGCACGCAACCCGGCTGGAGCGACGACCCGCGCGCGACGGCCGAGGGCGAAGAGCTCGGCTGAGCACGTCGCGCGACGAAGGGCCGCTAGAGTCGCTTCGGTGAGCCCTGGCTCCTTCGACGATCTGGCGCGCGGCCTCGCGGCGCCGATGCGGCGTAGAAAGGCCCTACGAATGCTCGCCGCAGGACTGGCCGTCGCATCCGTGCCGGGCATGACCGCCCGCAGAGCGCGCGCCGCCGACCCGCCGCCGCCTTGCTCCAGGGGCGGGGCCTTCTGCGGGAACAAGGACCCGCTTGGCCAAAAGGGCTACAACATCGGCTGCTGCCTCGGCGGGCCGGGCGAAACGCGCACCGTGTGCTGCCCGGGGATACCCGGCGTCGTCGGGTCACTCTGTTGTCCGACGGGCTACACGTGCGGCAACAAGAGCGCGAACTCCACCGAGAACTGCAAGTGCCCCAGCAAGGTGGTGTGTGGCGGCAAGTGCTGTAAGCCGGGCGAGTACTGCGAGACGCGTCTCCTGGGCGAGGACACCTGCGAGAAGCGCTGCCCGATAACCCGCGACCAGAAGTGCATCGGCGTGTGCTGCACGCCGAGGGAGACCTGTGGGTTCTTCGGCTGCTCGTGCAAGTCCGGTTTCGTGTCGGCCGGCGCCGGGACTTGCGTCGAGCCGAAGAAGGATCCCGGCGACCCGAACCCGGGCTACAACCCGTTCCGCAACATGCTCAACATGATGGGCCAGGCGGGGGCCAGCAGCGGTGGCGGGCGCCCACGGCGCGCGATGTTCGCTCGTTCTGGTCGGTCGGGCTCGGCCGCGGTCGACGCTGCACTGGTGGCCCTCGCAGCGGTCAACGGTCAGGGCGCGGCTGCGATGCTCGCGATTCGCGACGGCAAGCGCGACCCGGCGTTCAGGCAGAAGGTCACCGTCGCGCGAGTCGCGCCGCCGAAGGTTTCCGCCGACGCCGTCCTCAACGCGGCCTCCGCCGCGGCGCTCAACAAGCTGCTCGTCGCCGAGGCCGAGGCCTACGCGCTCATCGCCGCCATGGCGACGGCGCTCTGGCGCGCCCGCGCCGCATACGCGAAGAAGAACAGTGCCGCCGCCAGGAGCCAGTTCCGGGCCTCCGCGACGTTCGCCGCTCAGGCGGCGACTCGGCTCAAGAAGATCCAGGGGCTGCGATCGGCCGCCGCGAACGCGCTGAAGGCCGGCAATGTCCCCGAGACGTGGGCGTTCGACCCGGCGGTCAACGCGTTCGTCGCCGGGGTGAGGTCGGGCGGCATCCCGGTGTCGTTACGTGCTCCGATGGGCAAGCTCGGCGTCGGAAGCGCCGACCTCAAACGGCTGCGCGCGGGCGTTCTCGATCAGGCGGCGAACCCGGCCGTGGGGCCTGCCCTGATCGCGCCGCTGCAGAGCCCGGTGCGGGCGAGCGAGCTGAGGTCGCTGATCTCCGAGCTCTCGAAGTACGCAGCCCGCGCGCGGAAACACCCCATCGCGCGCTGACCGACTTCGGGCGAAGGGGTGTCTTGAAAGTCTGAGCTTGGCTACTCGTCAAAGGTCTGAGACAATGACGCGATGCCCGAGCGCCACCACATCCGAATCGAGTACTGCGTTCCCTGAGGCGCGCGGCCGAACGCTGCCGGTCTGGTGGCGCGACTGCTCGAAGAGTGGGAGGAGGCCGAGGTCGGGACGGTCGAGGTCGTGATGGGAGCGGACGGCATCTTCGACGTGCACGTCGACGGCGACCTCGTCTTCGAGAAGAAGATGATCGGCCGCTATCCCGACCCCGACGACGTGATCCCGCTCGTCCGCGAGAAGCTCGCGAGCTAGCCGAGAGCGGGAAAGCCGGGCGTCGAGAGCACTGTCCCGTTCTCGAGGATCGAGAACGCCTCGTAGCCGTCGAGCTGCGCCGTCCACGCCGGGCCTCTCTCCGCGCCCATCGCAAAGGCGGCCGTCGCGTACGCGTCCGCCGTCGCGAGCACCGGGCCTGTGATCGTCACCGAGAGCAGCCCCGAGGGAGGACGGCCCGTGTGCGGGTCGAGGACATGGTCGCCGCGCGCATACGCGCCGGAAGTGGCGACGGCGAGATCGGTCGCCTCGACGACGGCAGCCACCCGGTCTCGGCGGCGAGGATGCCGGATGCCCACGTGCCAGCGGTCGCTCGGCCCAGGCTGCCCGCGGACGATGACGTCACCGCCCGCGTAGATCGCGAAGCTCCGCGCGCCTCGCCGCTCGAGCATGGCGGCAGCCTCGTCGACCGCCCAGCCTTTGACGAGGCCGGAGGGATCGAGCGCTCCCGCCGCCCTCGCATCGAAGAAACCGCCGGTCTCCTCCCGCAGCTCGTCGCATCGTACGAGCACTGCCTGCACGTGAGGATGGGCCTCAGCCGGCGAGAGCTCACCGCGGTCGATGCGGCAGATCTCGCTCTCCGGCTTGTACGTCGAGAACGTCTCGTCGACGAATCGCAGCCATTCGAAGGCGCGGTCGACGTCAGCCTCCTCGATCTCGCCGTCGCGAACGTCGACGACGATCCCCATCCCCATGACACCCTCGACGCGCGGGGCCGTCACGGCCGTCATGCTTAGACGCGGCGGGCGTTCGCCAGTGCGACTTGAAGCGACTTCGAGAACCCGACGCACGTGTCCGTCGCCTCCGAGATCACGTCGATCTTTGTGGCGAACTGCTCTCGGAGAACCTCCTGCGAGAGTATCGGGATCGTCTCGCGATTCAGGTAGATGGTGTGCGACCCACCCTGGTTCGGCCAGAACGGCAGGCGCACCGCGACGATCTTTCGGGTGACGGTCTTCTTCGTGCCGACGACCGTCGTCCGCTTGCGGACGATGAGGTTGACCTGGATCTCCCCCCAGCGGTCGACCTGGACCGCCGGGCCCGTGCCCTGCCTCCACTGGGTGATGACCTTCTTCTTGGGTACGACCGCCGTTCCGGCGCTCGGCAACGCGAGTGCAACGGCCCCGACGATCGCTGTGGTGCGCTTCTTCATTCCCAGACCCCGGTTTCTCAAAGTGCGAAGCGTTCGCTATGGACGTGCCGGCGCGGCACGCCTGCACTGCGGACGTTCCTCTCGATGACATTAACCATAGCTGGCGGGCCGCTTATGAAGACGTCCCTCTCGGCGATGTCGGGCACCATCTCGAGCAGGTGGGCGGGGGAGAGCAGGTCTTTGCCCTCGCGGTCGTGATGTCCCGCGACGATCTCGACGCGAGCCGCCGACTGGCCGAGCTCGTCGCGGAAGATCGCGTCCTCCGGCTTCAACACGCGGTAAAGGACGACGACGTCGCCGCCGAGCTCGTCGAGCAGTGCGCGAATCGGCGTGATGCCGATCCCTCCCGCGATGAGCAGCGTCTTCTCGCAGCGCTTTGCCTCGCTCGTGAACACGCCGAACGGCCCTTCGGTGACGACGCGGGCACCGACGGGCAGCTCGCGAAGGTTGCGCGAGTAGTCCCCGACCCCCTTTGCCGTCAACCGCAGCAAGTCGCCGCGTGGGGCCTTCGAGAGCGAGAAGGGGTGCGCTTCCCACCAGCGGCCGCGCGTGAGGAATCGCCAGAGGAAGAACTGTCCCGGCCGTGCGCCGAGGCGGTCGAGCCGGTGGCCGGCGACACGCACCGAGACGACATCGCTGCTTTCCGGCACGATCTCGGCCACGCGGAGCCTGAAGCGAAACGCGTTCGCGATCGGCACGCCCAGCCTGAAGACGACGAGGACGCCGAGCGTCACGAGGTACAGCGCTCGCCAGTAGTTCGCGGCCGCCTCGTCGAGCGCCAGCTCATTGCCCGTCGGGATCTGGTGGAACCAGGCGAGCGCGATGCCCGCGTAGGCCGCGAGGTGAATCGCGTACCACCACTCGTACGGCAGCCGCCGCCGGGCGGCGACGATCGACGTCAGGCCGACGGCCACGATGAGAGCCGTGCCGACGGTGGCCGTGATCATGCCCGGGTAGATGCCGGCGCCGAGCAGCGTCTCCACCTCGGCCCACATGCCCACGTCGTCGAGCAGCGCGTAGCCCCAGACGCTTAGCAGGGTGTGAGCGACGACGAGCGCAACGGTCGCGTGGCCGTTCCAGCGATGCACGACCGTGAGATGGTCGAAGCCCACCAGCCGGTCGAGCCACGGGATCCGCGCCAGCAACAGCACCTGGACGAGCGCCAGATACGCGCCGAGGAAGCCCGTCAGGCGGGCGAGGCTCGTGACGAGCTCGGCGAAGTCGTCGACGCCGGTGACGTTCCCGCCGTCGTACCAGAGCCACACCATGAAGGCCGCGTTGCCGAAGAACAGCGCCAGCGCGACGGCGGCGGTGGCCAACCGCACGGGCGATCGGCCCCCGTTCAGGGATCCTCGGGCGTTGCTCTCCACTAGCCGTGATGCTCGCCGGAAACGTGCTTCTCCAGGACTCCGATCTCGCGCTCCTGCGCCTCGACTATCGCATCGGCAAGATCCCTGATTTCGTCATGTTGGGCGCGTTCCTTCGCGGCTTCGGCCATCGCGATCGCACCCTCGTGATGCGGCACCATCAGCTCTGCGAACTTCGCGTCGACGTCGATCGCACCGGAGATGTCGTCTGCGCTGCCATGGTCCATTCCCAGCTCGCTCTCGCGGACGCCGAGCACCTCGGGCAAGACAGGACCGGGTTTTGGCGACCCGAACCACTGTTCTCGCCAAGCCAGCATTTGATCGATCTCACGCTGCTGCGAGCTGATGATGTCGCTCGCGATCTCTCGGAGCTCGAGTTGGGTCAGCCCGCGCGCCTCCGCGGCCATCGCCATCTCGATCGCTTCGCGGTGGTGCGGAGTCATCGCATCGATGAACGCTTGGTCGAACGGTACTTCGCCTGATGCGCCGGGCTCGTTGTTTGCTTGGTCGGCGCTTCCGTCATCTCCGCAGCCGGCAGCGACCAGCACGACGGCGACTACGAGTACGACCAGTCTTTTCATGTGTCCTCCTCTGTGCAGGGTCCGAAAGCGGGGCGCGCGCCCGCACGCACAGCTAGAGGATCAATTCCGAAAGCGCATGAGCGCGGTCGGTGAGGCGCGCGCCCCGCCGTCGAGGCGTGCTGCAGGCATCGGTCGAGGGATCGCGACCCTTGCGGTCTCGAGAGCGGCGGGTGTGTGATGCGCCGCTGGCCGGGCCGTCGCCGTCACTCCGAGCCCTGTGACAAGCAGCACGCAGAGCCCGGCAGCGACGGTGGCCATGCCGTGGCTGTCACTCAGCTGCGAAAAGGCATGGCCGGCGAGCCCGTGCGAGAGGGCCGCCGCCACAGCCGTTGTGGCGAGCAACGAGCGAACGCGTACGCTCATCGAGCTCAGCTTAGCCACGAAGCGCGGGTGCTGCCCTTACGCGACAATCAGGGCATGCAGCAGAGCGCCCAGCTCTACGAGCGTGCCCTCGGCTCGCTGCCGGGGGGCAATACGCGAACGACGGTCTTCCACGACCCGTACCCCGTCTACGTCGCCAGGGGAGCTGGGTGCCGCGTCTGGGACGCCGACGGCGTCGAGCGCATCGACTTCATCTCGAACTACACGTCGCTCATCCTCGGCCACTGCCATCCGCGTGTGGTCGAGGCGGTGCAGTCGCAGGCAGCAAGGCTGATGAGCGTCGCGGCGCCGAACGAGCTCGAGATCGAGCTCGCCGAGCGGATCTGCGAGCGCCTGTCGAGCGTCGACCTCATTCGCTTCACGAACTCCGGCACGGAGGCGACGATGTTGGCGCTGCGCGCAGCGCGAGCCTTCACCGGCCGGGAGAAGATCGCCGTCTTCGCCGGCGGCTACCACGGGTCGCACGACTACGCGGCGAGCATTCCGGGCGACGTATCCGTCTCGCCCGGCGGTCCCGGCATCCCGGCCGCGGTTGCCGAGACCATCGTCGTCGCGCCCTTTGGCGATCGCGAGGGGACGCTGGCGGCGCTCGAGCCGCATTTCGGCGAGCTGGCGGCCGTCATCGTCGAGCCGGTGCTGGGCGCGGGCGGCGTCGTGCCCGCGACCGCCGGCTTCCTCGCGTTCCTCCGCGAGCTGACGCGCGACGCCGGCGCGCTACTCGTCTTCGACGAGGTCATCTCGTTCCGCATCGGGTACCACGGGGCGCAGGGACGGCTCGGAGTCACTCCGGACCTGACGACGCTCGGGAAGATCATCGGCGGCGGCCTGCCCGTGGGCGCGCTGGGCGGCCGGGCCGACGTGATGGCGCTCTTCGACCCGCGGCGCGACGACCGCATCGGCCACGGCGGCACGTTCAACGCGAACCCGCTGACGATGGCGGCGGGCCTGGCGACGCTCGACGAGTTGACGCCAGAATGCTACGACGGGCTCGAGGCTCGTGCGCAGGAGCTGGAGGCCGGCGTCACCTCGCGGACCGCGGCCTCGGCGACCGCGGTCGGCTCGCTCTTCCGGATCGAGCTGCCCGACCCGTCACGACTTCCCGATCTCCACGTCGACCTGCTCGGGAACGGCATCCTCATGACGCCGCGCGGCATGGGCTGCCTGTCTACGCCGATGACGAGCGCCGAGGTGGACGCGTTCGTCACTGCGTTGCAGGCCGCGCTCTAGCCGCGCTTCCGCAGCCAGTAGCGGACGAAGTAGAGGGGCACGACGACTCCGGCGAGGAGGAACGTCGCCACGCCCCACGCCGTCGCGTGGCGCGATCCGTGCTTGCTCGCGTGGGCGAAGACCGCCGTCGCGAGGAGCGCGGCCACCGCGACTGCGATCACGAACTGGATCGGGCTGAGGTCGGTGAACGACGCGGCAATGCTCATCTAGAATCGATCCTCTCATCCCTGAGGAGGTTCAGATGGGTGTCAACCCGATTCCAGAGGGCTACCGCACCGTCACTCCCTACCTCGTCG
>JBKJWA010000049.1:0-8342 GCA_046716705.1 Gaiellaceae bacterium | reverse complement strand
CGAACGAACGCATCTGCGCGCCCACCCTCCCCCGCCGGCCGGGGGAGGACGCGCGCGGCGTCACGAACCACCCGCGGGGCGGCGGCGGGGGGCGGCCGACGGGAGCGCTCGACGTCGGTGCCCCCGCGGGCACCGGGGTCTACGCCCCCGTAAACGGCACGGTTGTGAGCATCCGCGACCTCGTGCTCGACGGAAGGCGGTACGGGCACCGCATCGACGTCGTTCCGGATGTCGCGCCCTCGGTCGTAGTCTCGATCAGGCGTCTGCGCGCAGACCCGGCGCTCACGGTCGGCTCTCCCGTCACGTCGGGAACGTCGAAGATCGGTGTCGTGATGGACCTTTCGCGCGCCGAGGAGCAGGCACTGGCCGAGGTGACGCACGACCCCGGCAACCACGTGACGATCGAAGTGCGCCCGGCAGCGAACCTCGGGTGAGGATCCTCTTCGTCGCCGACGTCTTCGGCCCGCCCGGTAGGGAAGCCGTGGAGTCGAGGTTGCCTGCGCGGCGCGAGGAGCGCGGCGCGGCGCTCGCGGTCGTCAACGGCGAGAACGTCGCCGACGGCCGCGGGATCACCCCACGGCTCGCCGATCGCCTGCTCGCGGCAGGCGCCGACGTCATCACGCTCGGCAACCACACGTGGGCGCGCGACGGCATTGGCCCGTACCTTGCCGCGTCCGAGCGCGTCATTCGCCCCGCGAACTACGCCACCGGGACGCCTGGCCGCGGCCTAACCGTCGTCGAGGCGACAGACGGAACGCCGGTCGCCGTCTGCAATTTCCTCGGGCAGCTCTTCCTCGAGGTCTCGGTGAGCCCGTTCGAGGTGATCGACCGCGTCGTCGAGGAGGCGCGCCAGCACGCGAGCGTCGTGCTCGTCGACTTCCACGCCGAGGCAACGAGCGAAAAGATCGCCGTGGCCCGCATGCTCGACGGTCGCGTCACCGCGGTCATCGGCACGCACACGCACGTCCAGACAGCGGACGCGCGCATCCAGCCCGGCGGCACCGCCGCGATCACGGACGCCGGCATGACCGGCCCGCACGACTCCGTCATAGGCGTCGAAGCCGATCTCGCGATCCAGCGCATGCGCACGGGCATACCGGTCCGCTTCAAGCCGGCGAAGGGCGGCGTCAGGCTCGAGGGCGTCGTGCTCGACTGCGACCCGGCCACCGGGCGAGCGACGGCGATCGAGCCGTTGCGGGTCGAGCTCGGCTAGAGCGGCTTGCTGCCGACCGCGAGACAGGTCGGGCAGATGCTGCCCTTGCGGCACGTGCAGTTCGTCTTCATGACGACATCGTGTGCGCCGCCGCGGTGACACCGTGGCGAAGATGCGGAGACCAGGCGGTTACTGCCCTTGGCGGCCCTGCTTCGCGACGGGCTCGAGCTTGTAGCCCACGCCGTAACGCGTCTGGATGAACGTGTGCCGCGGCGCGCGTCGGTCGATCTTCTCGCGCAGCCGCCGCACGAAGACGTCGACGGTACGGTCGCGATGGCCCTGGCGGCGGCCCCAGAGGCGCTGCAGCAGCTCGTCGCGCGAGACCACGCGACCCTGCTCGAGCGCGAGCGCGTACAGGAGCCTGAACTCCGTAGGCGTCAGCCCGGCCGTCTCGCCGTCGACGTACGCCTGCACGTCCCGCGGGTCGACACGCAGCTCTTCGATCTCGATCGCCTCACCGCGCGGCGTCGCCGCCTGTGGCTGCGTGCCGCGACGCCCTGCCGCCTGGACGCGGGCGACCAGCTCCTTCATCGAGAACGGCTTGACGAGATAGTCGTCGGCGCCGATCTCGAGCGCGTGCACGCGGTCGTGCTCCGTGCCGCGCGCGGAGATGACGACGATCGGCGTCCCGATCCCTTCGCCACGTGCCGTCTCGATGAGCTTCCAGCCGTCGAGCCCGGGCAGCATGAGGTCGAGGACGCACACGTCATGCTGCTCGTAGCGCAAGCGCGCGAGCCCCGTTTCGCCGCCCGCAACTGTCACCGCGTCGAACCCGGCGGCCGTCAGGTGCTGCACGATGCCACCGGCGATCACCTCGTCGTCCTCGATGACGAGCACCTTCGTCACCCGCGGAACGATAGAGAGCCGCGAGGAAAGCGGCGTCACCCGGGTGAACGCCTGGTGAACGCGGATCGGTTACGATCGCGCGCCCCGTGGCCGATGCCGTGCGGAGAACGCTCGAGCGCGAGCTCAAGCTTGCAGCGGAGCCGGGCTTCCAGCTGCCTGCGCTCGACGGCGAGCCCTTGCCGCCGCGGGTCTTCACGTCGACGTATCACGACACGGCGGATCGTCGCCTCCTCGACGCGGGCGTCACGCTCCGGCGCCGAGTGGAGGACCGCCGGGGGGTCTGGCAGCTCAAGCTACCGACCGAGGGCGGGCGACTCGAGCTCGAGGCAGGCGGCAAGGAGCTCGCCGACGAGTTGCTGGCCCTGCTGGCAGGCGTCATCCGCGGGCGCGCGCTACAGCCGGTGGCGGTGCTGCGAACTACGCGCGCCGGGGTCCGCGTGGCTCGGAGCGGCGGCGTCGCCGACGTCACACACGACGTCGTCTCGGTGCTCGAGGAACGCCGCATCAGGGATCGATTCAGCGAGCTGGAGATCGAGCTCGTCTCGGGGGAGGACAGCCTGCTCGACCGTCTCGGGCGGGAGCTGCGCGAACACGGCGCGAAGCGTCACGACGGAAGACCGAAGATCGCGCAGGTGCTGTCGGCAGGCCAGCCGAGTCCCGAGTCGCCGGTCGGCGGCTCCACCCAGGAGCACGTGCAGGCCATGCTCGCCGCCCAGTACCGGAGCATGGTCGCGCACGACCCCGGCGTGCGCCTCGGTGACGACCCTGAGGAGCTCCATCAGCTGCGGGTGGCGACGCGTCGCCTGAGGGCGATCCTGCGCGCGGCGAGGGGCGTCATCGAGCCCGCATGGGCAGATGGGCTCCGCACCGAGGTGGCCTGGCTCGGAGCACAGCTCGGTCCCGTGCGCGACTTCGACGTCCTGCGCGATGGCCTCCACGCCGAGCGCGACAGCCTCGACCAGCAGGAGCGGAAAGGACTCGACGTGCTTCTGCGCCTGCTCAGCAAGGAGGCTGCCGCGTCGCGCGAGCTCCTGGCCGAGACGATGTCGGGCGACCGCTACTTCACGCTGCTCGACACGGTCGAGCTCGCCGTTTCGACGCCGCGATTCACCGGCGACGACACGCCGCCGGTAGCGATCGCGGAGTCCGAGTTTCGGAAGCTTCGCCGAGACGTGCGCGCGCTCGGCAGGAGCCCCTCCGACGACGACCTCCACGCCGTGCGCATCAGAGGCAAGCGGGCGAGGTACGCGGCGGAGCTGGCGGAGGCGTCCCGGGGGAAGGCGGCGGCGAAGTTCATCGACAAGGCCAAGCGCTTCCAGGACGTCATCGGCGGCCACCAGGACGCCGTAGTGGCCGAGAGCGAGCTTCGGCGGACCGCCGGTCAGACGCGCAGCCAGGCGGCTGCGCTCGCGGCCGGCCGGCTCATCGAGCGGCAACGCGTGAAGAAGCGACGGATGCGGCGCGCATTTCCGGACGCCTGGGCCGACCTCGACGCGGCCGGCAAGCGAGCGTGGTCGTAACCGCGAAAGTGCGAGCCGCTGGCGGCGTGGTCTTGAGACTGCAGGCCGGTGGCGAGGAGGTGCTCGTCGTGCACCGGCCGCGGTACGACGACTGGACGCTCCCCAAAGGGAAGGTGGCGGGCGACGAGTCCGACCAGGAGTGCGCGCTGCGCGAGGTCCAGGAGGAGACGGGTTTCGTCTGTCGCCTCGGCCGAGAGCTCGACACCGTGTCCTATATCGATCACCGCGGCCGTGAGAAGACGGTTCGTTACTGGGAGATGACGCCGCTCGAAGGGACGTTCACGCCGAGCTACGAGGTCGACGAAGTGCGGTGGATCCCATTGGAGGACGCGGCGAAGAGCCTGACTTACACGCACGACCGCGATCTGTTGGAACATCTCGAGAACAGGGGAGGAGAGGGAGCCGCATGAAACACGTGCTGTTCGTCTGCAACCACAACGCCGGCCGCTCGCAGATGGCCGAGGCGTTCTTCAACCACGACGCGCCGGAGGACGTCCGCGCGGAGTCCGCGGGCAACAACCCGGCGGACGAGATCTGGCCCGAGGTCGTGACCGTGATGGCCGAGCGAGGCTTCGACCTCTCCGGACAGAAGCCAAAGAAGGTGACGGTCGAGATGCAGCTGCACGCCGACTGGGCCGTCACCGTCGGCTGCGAGGACACGTGCCCGTTCGTGCCGACAAACCTCGAGGAGTGGGCGATTCCCGACCCCGCCGGCCGGTCGTTGGCGGAGGTGCGCGAGATCCGAGACCTCGTCGAGCAGCATGTCCAGAGGTTGCTGACGACGCGACTGGCGGCGATTCGCAGTGATCGGACGCATCACGAGCAGTGGCTGCGCAAGCTCCTGCCCCAGCTGACACGTGAGTTCGAGGGAGCGCATGCGCCCGGGGCGATCCGCGCGACTGCGGACGACGTGCTCTGGCGCTACGAGGACGTCCCGGTGCGGTCGTTCGTCGTCACCCTCGCCCATCGCGAGGCGCGCGAGCGGCTGCGCGAGCCGACGCCTGCTTAGGCGGCGGCGCGGCGGGCGGCGAGCTCGAAGACAGCGCCTTCGCGCAGACCCTTGGCGACGACGCGGAACGGCACCATCAACCGCCGATGCACCTCGGCGAGGATGACGGCGCCGGCCAGGAGTGTGCGGGCTCGCGCTGGAGCGACGCCGAACGTCTTGCTGATGCTGCGCGACGAGCTCTTGCGCAAGATCGAGACAGCTTCGCGGAGCTCCTCCTCGCCGAGCGTTCGACCCACGAGGCGGCGAAGCGCCCGTGCGCTGCCGCCCACTGCGAGCGCGGTGTTGGGCAGCGGCACGACGAGCCCGTCGAACTCGCGGCAGGCAAGCCCGCGCGCGAGGTTGACCGCCCCTTTGCCGGGCGGATCTCCGCCGGCGAATGTCTCCGTCGTCAGCCGCAGCGAGCCGATGTCGAACGAGCGCAGCCACGACGGGCCGCGGTCGGAGAGACCGATCGCCAGCTGCGTGGACCCGCCCCCCACGTCGCACACTGCAACGGCGCCATCGAAGGGGCCGGCTGCGACGACGGCGCCCTGGTAGCTGAGCCTCGCCTCCTCTTCTCGGCCGAGGACGCGCACCGGGGCGCCCGAGACGACTTCCAGCGCACGCACGAGTGCTCCAGCGTTCGCCGCCTGGCGGCCCGGTGAGGCGACGAGCGTCTCCAGGCGCAGGCACCCCGCGCGCCGCGCCGCCGTGGCCAGCTCGCCCACCGCGGCCGTGGCGGCTTCGAGCCGCTCCGCCGAGATCTCGCCGGTCCGCGCGACGTCGGCGCCGAGACGAGCCCACACGCGGTGCTCGTCGACGACGTCGAGGCCGTAAGGACCGACGTCCGCCGCGAGCAAGCGAATGGTGTTCGAGCCCACGTCGATGACGCCGACACGCATCGCCTCAAAGTGTCGCGCCGCCGTCGGCGGACAAGTGGCGATTGTCCGGTGACGAAGTGGTGACCCGCTAGCGCCGGGCGAGCTGTGCCGAGCGCGACCGCCGGCGGCGTCGCGCGTACCGCATGAGCGCCGCCTGGGCGGGACGGGCTTTGGCGTCCTTGCCCGGTCCCTCGCGGGCCCACGTGCCGTCCGGTTGGAGGATCCACGACGTGTTGTCCTCGAGCAACAGGGCGAAGCTCGCCGCCAGGCGCTTGCGGCACGCCGGATCCTCGATCGGCACCACCACCTCGAGCCGGTTGTCGAGGTTGCGCGGCATGAGATCGGCGCTGCCGAGCAGCCAGACCGAGCTCTTCTTCGTCTCGAAGTTGAAGATCCGGCTGTGCTCGAGGAAGCGGCCGAGCACGCTGCGCACCTCGATGTTCTCGGACATGCCCTTGACCCCCGGTCGCAGGCAGCAGATGCCCCGCACGATCAGGGTGATACGGGCTCCGGCGCCCGAGGCCGCGTAGAGCTCGCTGATGATCGCCTCATCCGTGAGGCTGTTCACCTTCATCGTGATCGTCGGCTTCTCGCCAGCCTCGGCCGCCTTCGCCACCCGGCGGATGTGCGCGATCAGTTGCTCGCGAAGATCGAACGGGGCGACAAGCAGCTTGCGGAAACGCTGGGGCTTCCCGAAGCCCGTGACGTAGTTGAAGAGGTCGGCGACGTCGGCGACGATGTCCGGGTCGGCCGTGAACAGCCCGACATCCTCGTAGATCTCGGCCGTCACCGAGTGGTAGTTCCCGGTACCGACGTGGACGTAGCGCCGCAGCACGTCGCCCTCGCGGCGGACGATGAGGGTCGCCTTCGCGTGCACCTTCTTCGTCGGGAATCCGTAGACGACATGGACGCCGACGCGCTCCAGCGCTCGTGACCACTCGATGTTCTGGCGTTCGTCGAAGCGCGCCCGGAGCTCCACGACGCAGACCGATTGCTTCCCCTTCTCCGCCGCCTCGATGAGCGCCGGCACGAGGGGCGACTCGTCGCTCGTGCGGTAGACCGTCGCTTTGAGCCCGATCACGTCGGGGTCGCGGGCGGCGGCGAGGAACCGACCAAAGCTCGTGGCGAAGGACTCGTACGGATGGTGGACGAGGATGTCGCCCTCGGCGATCTCCCGAAAGACGTCAGCGTCGGTCTTGACGTCGCGGAAGCGCGCATTCGTCACCCCCGGCCAGGGCTCGTCCTTGAGCTCCGGCCGGTCGAGGGCGACGAGCTGCATGAGCGCGCTGCGGTCGAGCAACCCCTCGGTGAGGTACACCTGGTCGCCGTCGACCCGCAGGCCGCTCTCGAGCCAGGTACGAAGGCGCGGCGAGATGCCGGACGAGACCTCGATCCGCACGACCTCGCCGAACCGCCTCCGCCGCAGCTCGAGCTCGACTGCGACGCGCAGGTCGTCTGCTTCGTCAGAGATCTCGTAGTCCGCGTCCCGGGTGACGCGAAAGACGTCGCGCTGCACGATCTCCATCTGTGGAAAGAGCCGGGGCGCGAAGTGGGAGATGACGTCCTCGAGGGCGACGAACAGGCCGCGGCCGCCGATGCGGACGAACCGCGGCAACCCTTCCGGGACCTTCACGCGGGCGATGCGCTCTTCACCCCCTTCCGCCTCGCGAACGAGCAGCACGAGGCTGAGCGACAGCGCAGAGATGTACGGAAACGGCTGCCCGGGTCCGGTGGCAAGGGGCGTGAGCACCGGGTACACCTGCTGCTCGAAGCGCGCCTCGAGCTCCCCGAGCTCGTCCGGCGTGCAGTCGCCGATGGCGCCGATGGCGATCCCCTCGTAGGCGAGAGCAGGCTTGAGCTCGTCGAGCCACAGCCTCGACTGCGCGCTCTCGAGCTCGAGCACCCGAGCCCGGATCTCCGAAAGCGTCTGCCGGACCGTGCGGCCGTCCGCGAGCTTACGAGCGTAGCCGGTGTCGAGCTGATCCATGAGGCCGGCCACGCGAACCCGAAAGAACTCGTCGAGGTTCGCGGAGAAGATCGCACAGAAACGGACGCGCTCGAGCAGCGGCACGTGCTCGTCGGCCGCGAGCTCGAGCACCCGTCCATTGAAGTCGAGCCACGACAGCTAGCGGTTGAAGAGGCTGTCGGCCTGCCGCGTGAGCTTCGTCGGCGCCAACGCTACTTCGACAAGGCCTCGAGCTTGTAGCCCACTCCGTAACGGGTCTGGATGAACGTGTGCCGCGACGCCCGCCGGTCCACCTTCTCGCGCAGCTTGCGGACGAAGACGTCGACCGTTCGATCGCGGTAGCGATGACGCCGCCCCCAGATTCGCTGCATGAGCTCGTCGCGAGTGACGACCTGTCCGGCGCTCAGGCCGAGCGCGTGCAGCAGCTTGAACTCGGTGGGTGTGAGCCCCACGCTGACGCCGTCGACGTACGCCTGCACGTTGCGCGGATCGATCAGCAGCTCCTCGAAGTGGAGGGCGTCGCCGCGGGCGGGGCTCGCGCCCCCGGCGCCACGCCGCGCCGCTACCTTGACCCGCGCGACGAGCTCCGCCATCGCCAACGGCTTGACGAGATAGTCGTCGGCTCCGAGCTCGAGCGCGCGCACACGATCCTCCTCCGTGCCGCGGGCCGAGACGACGATGATCGGCGTCCCGATGCCCTCCCCGCGGATCGTCTCGATGATCCGCCAGCCGTCGATGCGCGGCAGCATGAGGTCGAGGACGCAGACGTCCGGCTGGCCGTAGCGCAGGCGTGCAAGGCCGGTCTCGCCCTGGTCGACGACCGTCGGCTGGAAGCCGGCGAGCGCTAGGTGCTCGGCCATGCCGCGGCTGATGACGGCGTCGTCTTCGACGATGAGAACGCTGGACATGATGACCCTTCTGCCATCAT
>JBKJWA010000048.1:0-6329 GCA_046716705.1 Gaiellaceae bacterium | reverse complement strand
AGACGAACATGAACAGCGGGCGGAGGATTCGCTCGACCAGCGTGTAGACCGGACGGTTCCGATCCATCAGCCGCCGTCCTCGAAGAGGGCGATCTCCGCGGCGACCGCCTCCAGCCACGCTCGGGCGCGTGGCAGCGGCAGCAGTCGTCCCGACGGCGAGCGCACGGCTGTGCCATGGAGGCCGCCCCGAATCAACGTGTACGCCGTGTCGATCCCGCTCGCCGCGGCCCTCTCGTACGCCTGTCGCGAGTGCCGGGCGGTGACGCCGGGGATGGCGGGCAGCGGGCTGTCGAGGCCGCCGTGGAGGATCGCGAGGCGTTTCCCACGAAGCGGCGAGAGGTCGACGCGCTCGTCGATCCACGGAGCGAGCCCCACCACTGCCGTCACCGAAGGGTGTGCAGCGACCCGTACCGACACCGAGCCGCCCATCGAGAAGCCGAGCATGAGCGCACGCCGAGGCGCGAGGGACGCGATGGCCGCGTGACCGTCCTCCACGCAGAGGTCGAGGCGGCGCCACGACTTCACCCGGTAGCGCACCTCGCCGAAGCGGAGACCGGGGAAGCGAGGCGCGAGGCGTCCGACGAGCCACTCGACGGTCGAGCTCCACGTGCCGGGCACCTCCGCACGCCCGCCGCCGTTCACGCAGACGACCGCGTCCGGCCCCGTCCCGGTCACCCGCAGCTCCGCACCTGAGTCGATCACCCTGATCTCGCCCACGGACGCAATCATCGTCCAGCTTGGAGGCGGCTCGCGGCAGTACACTCGTGCCCCGATGGCAAAGGTCACGGAGACGATCACCTGGCTCGACGTGCCGGCCGAGGACGACGTGCCGGCGGAGGCGCGCGAGCTCTGGGACAAGCCGCTCGAGAAGCTCGGCTTCGTCCCGAACGTCCTGCGCGTGATGGCTCTGCGGCCGGAGCACCTCGTCAGGTGGTGGGCGTACATGCAGGAGCTCATGACGGGTGAGTCCGGGCTGACGAAGGCGCAACGGGAGATGATCGCCGTCGTCGTCTCGGTCGAGAACTGCTGCCACTACTGCGTCGTGTCGCACTCGGCCGCCCTGCGCAAGCTCACGGGTGATCCCGTCCTCGCCGATCAGATCGCGACGAACTACCGGTACGCGCCGCTCGAGCCGGGCGATCGCGCCATGCTCGACTACGCGCTCAAGCTCACCACCGATTCGTCCTCGTGCACGGAAGACGACCTCGACGAACTTCGGGAAGCCGGCTGGAGCGACGAGGATATCCTCGACATCGCCCAGGTGGCAGCGATGTTCAACTTCACGAACAGGCTCGCCAGCGGCCTCGGCTGGGTGCCGAACCGCGAGTACTTCACTCTGGGTCGCTGAGAAGGCAGAGTCGTAGGGCCCGTCGAATGATCGTCACGAGTTGCGAACATCCATGCTGATCCGCCGCCTCGCGATTGCGGGCGTGTTGCTCTGCGTCGCCGCCGTTTCCTCGGGGGCAGTGGGGGCGCCGACCGCGCACTCCGGGCCGCCGCAGCGGCCGAACGTCGTCGTGATCATGACGGACGACCAGACGGTCGAGTCGATCCGGGTCATGAAGAATGTCAAGCGGCTGCTCGTCGCTCGGGGAACGTTCTTCGCCAACAGCTTCGCGTCGTTCGCGCTCTGCTGCCCGTCGCGCGCGACATTCCTCACCGGCCAGTACGCCCACAACCACGGAGTGCTTTCGAACAAGCCGCCCCACGGCGGCTACTACGCGCTCGACTCGGAGAACACGCTTCCCGTGTGGCTCAAGCGGGCCGGCTACGAGACGATCCACGTCGGCAAGTACCTCAACGGGTACGGCGACCTCGACAAGCAGGAGATCCCCGCCGGCTGGACGGAGTGGCACGGGGCGGTCAACAACTCCGCGTACCAGTTCTACGGCTACACGCTGAACGAGAACGGGACGCTCGTGAAGTACGGGAGGGACCCGGCGTCGTACCAGACGGACGTCTACGCAGACAAGGCCGTGGACATCGTGCGTCGCCGCGCGCCCGGTAGAAAGCCGTTCTTCCTGTGGGTCTCCTTCCTCGCTCCGCACGTGGGCGGGCCGCCGACGCCCGGCCGCTCCGCGCTGACGACGCTGCCCGCGCCGAGGCACATCGGCCGCTTCGCCTCCTCGCCTCTGCCCACGCCGCCGTCGTTCAACGAGGCCGACGTCTCGGACAAGCCCGGCTCGATTCGGACGCGGCCGCCGCTCAGCAACAAGCAGGTGGCCGCCATCACCGAGCGGTACCAGCTGCGGCTCGAGTCGCTCCTCGCCGTTGACGAGGCCGTTGGCCGTATCGTCGGGGCGCTCAAGAAGAAGGGCGAGCTGTCACGCACGCTCATCGTCTTTACGTCCGACAACGGCTTCCTGCACGGCGAGCACCGTATTCCCATCGGTAAGGAGAGGCCCTACGAGCCCTCGACGCGGGTGCCGCTCGTCATCCGCGGGCCCGGCGTCCCCGCAGGGCTACGGCTGCGCCAGCCGGTGGCCAACATCGACATCGCGCCCACGATCGTCGCGGCGGCGCGCACGCGCGCCGGCCTGCGCATGGACGGGCGCTCGCTGTGGCCGCTCCTCGCCGACCCCAGCATCTTCTGGGGCCGCGACCTGCTGCACGAGGGCCCGCTCACCGAGGGCGCCCGGACGAAGTTCACGGCCTTGCGCACGCCGCGCTGGCTCTACGTCCGCTACGTGACCGGAGGCGAGGAGCTCTACGACCTCCTCGTCGATCCCAACCAGCTCACGAACCTCCGCGCCGATCCGGTCGCAGCTCCGGTGCGCATGGATCTTCGCGGGCGGCTCACAGGCTTCCAGAGCTGCGTCGGCGCCGACTGCCGCCGCGGGCCCGAGCTCTCGCTGGCGGTGGAGCTCGCGGGCGAGTGCCCGTCGGCCACGGCGAAGATCGCCCTCGCAGCCGTGGACCCGGGCTCCGTCGCACAGGCCCGGCTGCTGCTGCCCGGAGAGATCGTCGAGCTTGCTGCGCCCTGGGAGGCCGCCAGGCCTTTGGGTCCCGCCGTCACGAACGTCCGCGCGCACGTCGTCTTCAAGGACGGCCGTGAGATGACCCGCGACGCGGTGCTGCCCGCCTGTCCGCCTGCCTAGGCCTCTTTCAGCCTGTCGCGCCACGCAAGCACGTCGCGCAGCAGGCCGAGGTCGTAGTCCGGCCCGTCTGCCGAGACGATGAGGTGTGTGCAGCCGACCTCGACGAGCCCGTCGATGTCGTCGGCGTTCTCGGGCCGGATCGACGTGCTCCGCTCGATCTCAGCAGGGTCGCGGCCGACCTGCTCGCACCAGTCGTCGAGGACGCCGTTCAGCTCCCGCATCGTTTCCACGTCGCCGAACCCGTGCCAGATGTCCGCGTGCTCGGCGGTGATGCGCAGCGTCACCTTCTTGCCGCGGCCGCCGATGCAGATCGGGATGCGCCTCACGGGCGGCGGGTTGAGCTTCTGCCAGCGCTCCTTCATGACCGGCAGGTCGCGGTCGAGGTCGCGTAGCCGGCTGCCCACGGTGCCGAACTCGTAGCCGTACTCCTCGTAGTCACGCTCGAACCAGCCCGAGCCGATGCCGAGGATGAGGCGCCCGCCGGAGATGTGGTCGACCGTGCGCGCCATATCGGCGAGGAGGTTGGGGTTGCGGTACGAGTTGCAGGTCACGAGGGCGCCGACCTCCGCCCGCTCCGTCGCTTCTCCGAGCGCTGCGAGCACCGTCCAGCACTCGTAGTGCTTCCCGTCGGGGTCTCCGCTCAGCGGAAAGAAGTGATCCCACGTCCACAACGACTCGACTCCGAGCCGCTCTGCTTCGAGCCAGGCGGCGCGCATGTCGCTCCAGTCGCCGTGCTGCGGCAGCGAGCGATAGCCGATCCGGACCATCGCGGCCACTCTACGGCACAATCGCGTGATGAACACCCTGCCCTGGGACTGGTACGTGTCGCCGGACGTGCTTCGCGTGGAGCAGGAGCAGATCTTCCGGAGCGCCTGGCACTACGCCGGCCCCGTGGAGTGGGCCGCCGAGCCGGGCGAGCGCTTCCCCTGCCGAGCCGGAGCCGTGCCGCTCGTCGTCGTCCGCGGCCGCGACGCGGCGCTGCGGGCGTTCGTGAACGTCTGCCGGCACCGCGGTTCTGTGATCGTGTCCGAGCGGGGGAAGCGGGAGACGCTCCAGTGCCCGTACCACGCCTGGACGTACGACCTCGACGGGGGGTTGCGCTCCGCGCCGCGCTCGGAGCGCGAGGAGTCCTTCGAGCGCGGCGAGCTCGGGCTCGTGCCCGCCAGCGTGGCGGAGTGGGGGCCGTTCGTCTTCGTGAACGCGGATCCGGACGCACCGCCGCTCACGGACGCCCTCGGAGATGTCCCGGAGCTGCTGGCCGAGGGAGGCGCCGACGTGAGCAAGCTCGCGTTCCGGGAGCGCACCGCGTACGCCCTCGAGGCGAACTGGAAGATCGCCGTCGAGAACTACCTCGAGTGCTACCACTGCGCGGTCGCGCATCCCGGCTTCACGCGGCTCGTCGACGTCGATCCCGACGCATACGCACTCGAATCGGGGGACGGTCGCTGGAGCCAGTACGGGCAGGCGCGAAACGGGGACGGCGCGTGTCAGTTCCACCTAGTCTGGCCCGCTCTGAAGATCAACGTCTATCCGGGCTCGGCGAACTTCTCGATCGGCCCGGTCTGGCCGGAGGGCCCCGAGCGCACGGCCGGCTATCTCGACTACTTCTTCGGCGCCGGCGTGTCCGACGTCGAGGCGGCCGAGCTGATGGCGTTCGACGACCAGGTCGGCCGTGAGGACACGGCGCTAGTCGAGTCGGTTCAGCGCGGTATCCGTTCCGGGCTCATCGAGCGCGGGCGGCTCCTACTCGATTCGGAGCACCTCGTCGCGAGTTTCCAGGGACGCGTGCAAAACGCAGTCTCCGTGCGCACTTTGTGACAGCTGTTTGCAGTCCCGCAACACGCGGTCAACAAACGCGCAACGTCCTTTTTGCTGGGTTTTTACTCAAGTCTATGGACGCCCGTCCGATGACCTTGCTAAGGTGTAGCCTTACTTCGTAACAACCAGCGACGGCCCCGTGCACAGCTTGGTGGGCGGCACAGGTTTGGTCGTCGCGTTCAGCAGTCAAGGAGGCAGCGTGCGATCGAGGCGATCACGCTTGCTGCTGCCCGTCGTCCTCGTCGGGTTGGCAGCGGCGATTACCGGTGCGATGTTGGGAAGTACCGCGGGTGCGTCGGTCGCATCGCCGTCGCGGCTGTCGACCGACAACGGCGAGGCGTCTGCTCGCGTGCTCTCGAAGGTCGACCGCCGGATGATCCGGCGCATCGTCAACCAGCGCAACTCCACGTGGCGGTGGCAGACGGTGATGTTCAAGCCGCGGACGCCGTACAACGGCACGGCGGAGACCACGCGGAGCGATTCGTACCGCCGCTGGGTGCTGCGCGTCTGGGAGAACCGCGCGAAGGTCGCGTGGCGGAAGGCGACGCGGCCGCCCCACTACGACGAGTGGCTGTGCATTCATCGCTATGAAGGGAGCTGGACCGACCCCAACGCGCCGTACTACGGCGGTCTCCAGATGGACATGAGTTTCCAGCGCGCGTACGGCTGGAACCTGCTTCAGAGAAAGGGCACGGCCGACAACTGGTCGCCCCTCGAGCAGATGTGGGTGGCCGAGCGCGCGTACGCGTCGGGACGCGGGTTCTACCCCTGGCCGAACACTGCGCGATATTGCAATCTGATCTAACCTGCGCGCGGGGTCAGCTGCCGACGATCTGGACGAGCCAACGCCGGTCGCGCTCGCGGTCGAGCTCGAGGAAGAGCACGCGCTGCCACTCGCCGAGCAGTAGCTCGCCGTCGCGCACGGGGATCGACTCACCGGCCGTGCCGAGCAGCATTGCCATGCAGTGGGAGTGGCCGTTCGCGAACTCGACGTCCTCGGGGCAGATGTTCTCCGTCCGCTTGTCCCAGTCGTCGTGCGCGTAGTAGCCGTCGTGCGGCACGAGCTGCCGGAGCAGGTCGACGAAGCTGTCGAGGAAGCCGTTGTGCGGCTCCGTGACGCGGATGCAGCACGTCGTGTGCGGCGAGTAGACGCAGGCGATCCCGTCCCGGACACCGCTCTCGCGCACGGCCTCGGAGACCTCGTCGGTGATGTCGCGCACCGTCAGCCCGCCGGTCGTACGCAGATGTCGCTCGTGCTGGAAGACCTTCACCGTCGCTGCCTCCTGCGGTCGTGTCGCGGTGGGCATCCTATTCTGAGGGCTCTGCGCGCGCGGCGTCGGAGCTCGCCGCGATCCCCTCGGTTACGCTCGCGGGGGCCGGGCCCGTAGCTCAGCGGTCAGAGCAGCGGACTCA
>JBKJWA010000047.1:0-12813 GCA_046716705.1 Gaiellaceae bacterium | reverse complement strand
GGATGGCGCGCTCGGTGGGACGTCCTTCGCGCTTGAAGAAGCCGCCGGGGATCTTCCCGGCCGCGTACATGCGCTCCTCGACATCGACGGTGAGCGGAAAGAAGTCCGCCCCCTCGCGCGCCTCCGGCCGCCCCTGGGCGGTCGCCAGCACGACGGTCTCGCCGGAGCGGACGACGACCGCGCCGTCGGCCTGCTTCGCGAGCTTGCCGGTCTCGCAGGCGATCTCCTGATCGCCCACGGTCACCGAGACCGAAACGGTGCTCTCGGTGGTCATAGTCATGTGTTCCTCCACTGCTTTCGTGGAGAGTGGAGGTTTGAGAGAGCCTCGCGTACGCTCGTCGGGGCTCGCCCAAACTTCCACCCTCCGGTTCTGTGCCCGGTTCTCTATCTCCTCAGGCCGAGCTCCTGGATGAGGGCGCGATAACCCTCGACGTTCGTCCGCTGGAGGTAGTCGAGCAGGCGTCGGCGCTGGCCGACGAGCTTGAGCAAGCCGCGCCGCGAGTGGTGGTCTTTCTTGTGCGTGCGCAGGTGCTCGGTGAGCTCGGTGATGCGCGTCGTGAGCAGCGCGATCTGCACCTGGGTCGAGCCCGTGTCCTTGTCGTGCCGGCCGTGCTTGCCGACGATCTCCAGCTTCGCTTCGCTTGTCAGGGTCATTGATCCTCCGGTCTCATGGACGTCACCGCCGTACCAGCCAGGCTGCGCGACCCTCCTGCGCGGCCAGCCGGTGCTGCGGTCTTCGGGAAGGGTAGCAGGCTGGCTAAACGGGTCGCTCTGCCGCCCGCGCCTCCGCGACGTCACGGGCGATCTGCTCGACGAGCTCGGCCTCGCTTTCGAAGGCCCGCTCGTCGCGGAGCCTCTGCCAGAGCTCGACTACGAGCCGCTGGCCGTAGAGGTCGCCCTCGAAGTCGAGCAGGTGGGCCTCGATGCGGCGCTCGAAGCCGCCGTAGTGCGGATTCGTGCCGATCGAGACCGCTGCACGTCCCCCTCGCGCCGAGCCCGCGTAGATCCCGAAGGCCGGCACGAGCAGGCGAGGCTCGACGCTGAGATTCGCTGTCGGGAAGCCGAGCGTCCCGCCGCGCTCGTCGCCCACCACCACGGTGCCGTCCACCTCCGGCGGCCGCCCGAGGATCTCGGCCGCCGCACGAACGTCACCGTCGTGGAGAAGCTCGCGGATGCGTGTGGAGGATGCGCCTTCAACCGGCGGCACGCGGACGACCGAGAAGCCGTGCTCCTCGAGGAATGAGAGATCGCCGCGCCGCCGGTGGCCGAAGCGGAAGTCTTCGCCGGCGACGACGACGTCCGCGCCGATCCTTCGCAGGACGCCTTGGGCAAACTCCTCGGGCTCCTGCTGCTGCAGTTCATGTGTGAACTCGAGGACGAGCGTCTCGTCGACCCCCGCCTGATCGAAGAGCTCCAGGCGCCGCTCGAGCGTCGCCAGCAGCTCGACGTCGTATCCGAGGACGAGGCGTGGATGAGGGTCGAATGTGATCGCTGTCGGGACGAGCCCAGCATCGACGGCGGCCCGGAGCACCGCTTGGTGGCCGCGGTGGACACCGTCGAAGACGCCGATCGCTACGGCGCGCCGAAGCGGGTCGAGCTCTGCCGGATCACGAACGACCTTCACGGGAGCACCGTCCCGTCGACCGCGACCAGTTGGCCCTCGCACATCGCGCGCACGGGCTGCTCGATCCGCCGGCGGCCGTTGCGAATCTCGTCTGCCTCCTCGGGCGACAGGTCGATCGCCGGCAGGAACGGCAAGGCCTCGGCCGGCTTCAGGATCCGCTCCTCGTCCGCGTCGTCGACGGAGAACGGCCCGACGGCAGTGCGCCGAAGCGAGCGGCAGTGCCCGCCGAGCCCGTCGGCGACAGCGCGCACGTACGTCCCCGAGGAGACGAGCAGCTCGATCGTGGCCACGCCGTCCTCGTAGCCGTGCAGCTCGAGCTCGTGGATCGTCGCCGCGCGGTACGGCATCTCGAGGTCCTCGCCCTCTCGGAACCGCTTGTACGCGCGCTCACCGTCGATCTTCACGGCCGAGGCGGCGGGCACGCGCAGCATGATCTCGCCGCTGAACGGCTCGAGCCGACGCTCGAGCTCTTCGAGCGTCGGCGGGTCATGCTCGTCGACAGAGTCGCCTTCCACGTCGCCAGTCGCGGTCGTCGAACGGAGATCGATCTCCGTGAGGTAGCGCTTGTCGAGGCCGACGAGGTACTGCGCGAGCCGCGTCGCCGAGCCGAGCAGCACGAGCAGGAGCCCCGTCGCGAACGGGTCGAGCGTTCCCGCGTGACCGGCCCGTGCGCCCGTGCGGTCGCGAAGCCGCTTGACGACGGCGAACGACGACGGCCCCGCCGGCTTGTCGACGAGGACGAGGCCCGTAGGGCTAAGCGCTCTGGGAGGCACGAGCGAACTCCTCCTGGATGAACGCCGCGATCTCTTCGACCGTCTCGGCACTCGAGAAGCCGGCCGCCTGGCGGTGACCCCCGCCCCCACGCGCCCTGGCGATCGCCGACACGTCGAGCTCGTCGTGCGACGCGCGCAGGCTCACCCGCAGCTTCGCGCCGGGAGGCTCGGGCGGTTCGCGGATGACGGCAGCCATGTCCGTGCCGTCGACGGCGCGCAGGTAGTCGATGATGCCCTCCGCGTACTCCTCCCCCACCCCGAGGTCTGTGAAATCCGTCCGCTCGAGATGCGAGATGACGAGCCGGCCGCCCTCGTGGATCTCCGCCCGCTCGAGCGCTCTCGCGAGGAGCTTGAGCTTCGCGAACTCGACCGACTCGTAGATGCCCTGGAACACGCGGTGGACGTCGACGCCGGCCTCGACGAGCTCCGCCGCCAGCCGCAGCGCCTTCGGCGAGGTGTTCGTGTACTGGAAGCGGCCGGTGTCCGTGACGAGCGCGACGTAGAGCGCCTCGGCGATCTCCGGGGTCAGGCCGACTCCGAGCTCTCGGAGGATGTCGCGAACGATCTCCCCCGTCGACGACGCGTCCGGGACGACGAGGTTGACCATTGCGAACTCGGTGTTGTCGTGATGATGGTCGATGTCGAGCGACAGCGGAACCTTGTCGAGCAGCGCGCCCGCCTCGCTCATCCGCTGCGCGTTCGCGCAGTCGAGAGCGACGAGCACCCGCTCGGCGGCGTCGGCCGGTAGCGCGCGGCCGACCTGCTCAAGCGGCAGGAAGGCGTACTCGGTCGGCGCGTCCGTGTCGCCGCCCAGGTACATGACCGAGTCCTTGCCGAGCGTGTCGAGGCCGAGCTTCAGGCCGAGAATCGAGCCCAGCGCGTCGCCGTCGGGGTTCTCGTGCGTAACGAGCAGGAAGCGATCGTTCTCGCGCAGGGCGGCCGCGACGGCCGCGACGTCACTCATCGTCCGGGGCGAGCTCATCGATCAACTTTGACATCCGGACGCCCTCCTCGACAGTGGGGTCGTACTCGAACGTGAGGGTCGGCGTCCGCTTCAGCCGCACCTCGCTGGCAACGCGGGCCTGAAGGACGCCGTGAGCGGCCCCGAGCCCCTCGAGCGACTGCTCGCGCTTGCGCTCGGAGCCGAGCACGCTCACGTAGACGATCGCGTGCCGGAGATCCCGCGAAGCCCGCACGCCCGTGATCGTGACGAAGCCGATACGAGGGTCTTTGAGCTCCAGCACGGCCTCCGACAGCACCTCGCGCAGCAGCTCGTTGATTTTCCGCATCCGGTCAGTCAAGAGCCACGACCTCCCGCTCCGCGCGTACGAGCTCCCACGCCTGGCCCGCGAGGTAGCGCTCGGCGCCGTCCAGGAGCTCGAGCAGCTCCCGGTGGCCGCGCGCGACGCACGCCACCGTCAGACCGGCCCGCTGCCAGAGCTCGTGATGGTCGACCTCCGCCACGGATGCGCCGAAACGGTTGTGCAACTGCGCCTTCGCCGACTGCACGTGCTTCCGCTTCCCCTTGAGGGATCCCGCTTCCGGAAAGTGCAGCTCGACCGCGAGGATTCCGACGTACCCGGCGCCCATGCGCCGTATCTTGCCGTCCGCCGGGGCTGCAAGGCTCACGGTCTCATCCGAACGGAGGTCGAATGAACGCTATCTCGCGCTGGGCACCTGTCAGCGGAATCCTCTACGTCATCCTGTGGGTCCTCGTGATCTTTGCGTTCGAGGACGATCAGGGCGAGTCGGACGCCGAGATCCTTGCCTGGTATGCCGATTCGGGCAACCGCGACAAGCAGCTCGCCACGTACTTCATGATCCTCGCCGCGAGCCTGTGCTTCGTGTGGTTCCTGTCCATCCTCCGAGGGCGGCTCGCTCGGGCGGAGGGTACGGCGGGGGTCAAGACGACACTTGCCTTCGGCGCGGGGTTGGTCGCGGTGACCCTGTGGACGATCGCGGTGGCGGTCTGGATCTCCTTGGCGTTCGCCGTGGACGACTCGGACGAGTTCGTCGTCGACCCGAACATGGAGCGACTGCTCGGCGCACTCGGCTATGCGCTCTGGTTCGGCGGCACGACGATCGCAATGCTGGTCGTGCTGTGTGTCGCGCTCGTGGGCCTCGGAGGCCAACTCATACCGAGGTGGCTCGCCTGGGTGAGCGTCGTCGTGGCCATCACGATGCTCGCGTCGTTCACATTCGTCCCATTCCTGCTCTGGCTGGGCTGGGTGCTCGTGGTCAGCCTCGTGTGGCTGTTCTGGAAGCCGGCGCCGGAGGCGCCTGCCCCGGCGGGAGCGCCGACAGCCTAGGACTCGTCAGCAGCGGGTGGTGGAGCGGGCGGTGCCTCGCCGAGGTCCGTGCGCTCCACCTCGCGTATCTCGAAGGCCTCGAGCACGTCGCCTTCCTTCACGTCGTCGAAGGCCGCGAGGTGGATGCCGCACTCGAATCCCTCGGCGACCTCGCGGACGTCGTCCTTGAAGCGCTTGAGCGAGTCGATCGTCGTCTCGTAGACGATCGCGCCATCGCGAATGACGCGCACGCTTGCTCCACGGCGCACCGTCCCGCTCGTGACGTACGAGCCCGCGATCGTGCCGTAGCGGGAGATGCGGATCAGCGCACGCACCTCCGCCTCGCCCAGCGTGACCTCCTCGGAGACCGGCCTGAGCATGCCCACGAGTGCCTGCTCGATGTCCTCGGTGAGCTGGTAGATGACGCGGTACGTGCGGATCTCCACGCCCTCGCGCTCGGCCAATGCCCGGGCCTCGGCGTTCGGCCTGACGTTGAAGCCGACGACCATCGCGTTCGAGGCGGAGGCGAGCATGATGTCGTTCTCGGTGATCCCGCCGGCTGCCGAGTGGATGACGCTCACGCGTACCTCCGAGTCCCCGATCTTCTGAAGCTCCGACAGGGCGGCCTCGACCGACCCTGCGACGTCGGCCTTGAGGACGATGTTGAGGTCCTGGACACCTTCCTGCACTCGCTCGAACAGGACGTCGAGGGAGATCGGCTTCGCGCGCTGGGCTAGCTGCTCCCGGCGCAGGCGCTCGCCGCGGGCTTGCGCGTGTTGGCGCGCCTGACGTTCGTTCTCGACGACGCGAGCCTGCTCGCCGGCGGGCGGCGGCTTGTCGAAGCCGACGATCTCGACGGGGTCGCCCGGGCCGGCGTGCTTGAGCTTGTCGCCGTGAAAGTCGTAGAGCGCGCGTACGCGCCCCCAGGCGTCGCCGGCGACGATGGCGTCCCCGACGTTGAGCGTCCCGCGTTGGACGAGCATCGTCGCCACGGGACCGCGGCCCACGTCGAGCCGCGACTCGACGATCGGGCCAGACGCCTCGGCATTCGGGTTCGCCTTGAGCTCGAGCTCCGCGTCGGCGACGAGCAGCACCTTCCCGAGCAGGTCGTCGAGGTTCTGCTTCTCTCGGGCTGAGACTTCGGAGAACTGCGTCGTGCCTCCCCACTCCTCCGGCTGAAGACCCTCGGACGCAAGCTCGTTCTTGACCTTGTCGGGATTCGCGTCAGGCAGGTCGACTTTGTTCACCGCGACGACGATCGGCACCTCGGCCGCGCGCGCGTGTGAGATCGACTCCTTCGTCTGCGGCATCACGCCGTCGTCCGCCGCGACGACGAGCACGGCGATGTCGGTGGCCTTCGCGCCGCGGGCGCGCATGGCGGTGAACGCCTCGTGGCCCGGCGTGTCGAGGAACGTGATCCGGCGCCCCGCGAGCTCTACCTGGTACGCGCCGATGTGCTGCGTGATACCGCCGGCCTCCGTCTCGACGACGGACGTCTCGCGAATAGCGTCGAGCAACGTCGTCTTGCCGTGGTCGACATGGCCCATGATCGTCACGACGGGCGGTCGGGCCGCGAGATCCTCTGCCGCGTCGTCGTACGTCTCGGGCGCGAGCTCCTCTTCGGCGGCGTGCTCGATCGTGATCTCCCGCTTCAGCTCGGTGGCGATCAGCTCCATCTCGTCGTCCGACACCGACTGTGTGGCCGTCCTCATGACGCCGACACCCATGAGGATCTTGATGATGTCCGACATCGGGATGCCAAGGGCCTTCGAGAGGTCCTTGACGGACGCACCGGATGCGACCGTGACAGGCCCGGTGGGCGGAGCTACCGGCGCCTTCGGCTCACGGGGGATGCCGCGCTGCTCACGCATTTGGCGCGCGTCGGGGCGCGGCCGGCCGGCGGCCGTGTCGATGACGACGCGCCGCTTGCGACCACGCCCGCCCGGCCTCGGACGAAGCGGGCGGTTCGGGCGATTTCCTCCGCTCTCGTCAGCCATGGCCTCAGTCTAGAGCCCGCTCGGGCTCCGGCCCGGTCTCGGGCTCGGGGCTGTCGGCGTGCGCCTCTGCAGCGACGCCTTCCTCCTCCACCAGCTCGGGCTCGTCGTCTGCTTCGGCAGCCGGCTGCACGACCTGGTCCGAGATGTCCTCGCCGCGCGCCTCGCGCTCTCCGAGCTCCTGATGGGCGGGAACGCCGCAGAACCGCGTGCCCGGCAGCGACGTGTTCGGGCAGCGCTTGCCGGTGGAGAGGATCGCGGTGCAGCGGCCGATCGAGTTTCCGTCGTCCTCGCCCGCGTAGGCCGCTTCTGCCTCCTCCTGGGCGAACTCCGTGTCGGACTTGATGTCGACCTTCCAGCCGGAGAGGCGCGCGGCGAGCCGGGCGTTCAAACCCTCCTTGCCGATTGCGAGCGCCAGCTGGTCGTCGGGGACGATGACCGTCGCCTCCTTCGTGTCGTCGTCGATGTACACCTCGCGCACCCGGGCTGGCGACAGCGCCTTGGCGACGAAGCGCGCCGGCTCGGTGTTCCACGGGATGATGTCGATCTTCTCGCCGCGCAGCTCCGAGACGACCATGCGGACGCGCGAGCCACGGGGGCCGACGCACGCGCCGACCGGGTCCACGCCCTGGACATGCGACTCGACGGCGATCTTCGAGCGGTAGCCGGGCTCGCGCGCGACCGCTCGGATCTCGACGAGCCCGTCCGCGATCTCCGGTACCTCGAGCTCGAACAGCGTCCTGATCAGCTCCGGATCGCGCCTGGAGAGGATCACCTGCGGGCCCTTCGTCCCGGAGCGGACCTCGGTGATGACCGCCTTGATGCGGCTGCCCTGCTCGTAGCGCTCGCCGTCGACCTGCTCCGATCGCGGCAGCAGCGCCTCCACCTTGCCGAGGTCGATGAGAACGTTGTTGCGGTCGCCGGCCTGCTGGACGATGCCGGTGACGACCTCGGTGACGCGGTCGATGTACTCGTCGTACATCATCTCGCGCTCCGCCTCGCGAATGCGTTGGAGGATGACCTGCTTCGCCGTCTGCGCCGCGATGCGGCCGAAGTCGTCGGGCGTGACGTCCTCGCGCTGGATGACCTCCTCGGGGACGTCCGTGAGGTCGATCGTGAGGTCCTCGTCGGTGACGAGGACGTGCGAGCGCTCGCCCGTCTCCTCCTCCTGCTGCTCGAGCGCCTGGATCGCGCGCTCGCGGGCCTCCTCGACCAGCCGCTCCTCGATGTCGCCGGGCAGGTCGATGGAGAAGACACGGAAGTCGCCCGTTTCCTGGTCGAGCTCGACGGCCGCGTGCCGGGTTGCGCCCGGCGTCTTCTTGTACGCGGCGAGCAATGCGTCCTCGAGCGCTTCGATGAGCGTGCCGCTCTCAATGCCTTTCTCGCGCTCGATCGTCTGGATGCCTTCAATGATCTCTCGGGTCATTTCGTCGTCACCTCGTCGATCAGGTTGCCGCGCACGACGGCGTCGTAGGGAATCTCCACAGGGTTGGGGTCGGCCGCGAGGGTGATGGTGTTCCCGTTCGCGGCCACGAGCTCGCCGCGGAACTTCGTCCGGCCGGCAACGGGCTTCGCCGTCCGCACGGCAACGGTGCGGCCGACGGCGTTCCGGAAGTGGCCGGGGGTTCGGAGAGGGCGCTCCACGCCGGGTGAGGAGACGTCGATCGTGTAGCGGTCGAGATAGCCGCGAAGGAGGTTCGTCACGCGCTCACAGAGCGCGTGGTCGACGCCTTGGGCGTGGTCGATGAAGACGCAGAAGCGCGACGGCGACTGGAGCTCGACGGCCAGCACCTCGATGTCCGGGAACGCAGCGCCGACCCGGCGGGAGATGTCCCGCTGGAGCTGTCGTTCCGTCTCGTACGTTGCCGCCACTTTGCGTCCCCCTCATGAAAAATGGGCGCCGCGCGCCCATTTCGCCGAACCGGTGAAAATAGGTGTCGGAAGGATAGCAAGGCTCGCGAGGCCTCCATTCGGTGTGCTTTCGGCATATGCCCTACCGAACGTCCACTGCGGCAAATAAGCGGACCGAGCTCCTCGGTAACGCTCCGCCCAAGACCCTCGGACGGGTCAGACTTCGAGGACGATCGTCACCGGGCCGTCGTTGACGAGCTCGACGGCCATCCGCGCACCGAACACGCCACGCTCCACGGCGATACCCAGGGTCACGAGCTCCTCGCAGAACACCTCGTACAGCGGCTCGGCGAGCGCGGCCGGCGCCGCGACGGTGAAGCTCGGGCGGTTGCCCTTCTGCGTGTCCGCGATGAGCGTGAACTGGCTGACGACGAGTGCGGCGCCGCCGACGTCGAGCAGGGAGCGATCGAGGTGCCCGTCCTCGTTCTCGAAGATCCGTAGCCGCGCGATCTTGCCGGCGAGACGCTCTGCCCGAGCGTCGTCGTCGTCACGCGCAACGCCGAGCAAGATGCAGAGGCCCTGACCGATGCTGCCGCCCGGCGAAGCGCTCGCGCGCGTCACGCGCTGGACGACCGCCTTCACTCGTCGCGGATGTGGACTTCGTAGCGGCGCGTCCCGGGCCTGAGCGACCGTGCGAGCTTGTAGTGCCCCTGCGCCTCCGCCTCGCGACCGAGCTTGTCGAGGCAGCGGCCGAGCGCGTAGTGGGCGTAGTCGTTCACCGGAGAGATCTCGAGTACCGCTCGGAACTCGGCCTCGGCGTCCTCCCACCTCCGCAGGCGGAAGTATGCGATGCCGAGTGCCTCCCGGATCGAGGCCTTGTCAGGCTCGGCGCGGCGGGCTTTCTCCAGCGGCACGGTCGCCTGAGCGGTCCGGCCGCTCCGCAGTCGCCGCCAGCCCTCCTGATAGTCGTCGTACGCAGTGGTCATGCAAGAAGCCGCTCGACCTCGTCGAGCACGGCGGCGGCGATCGAGGACTTCGGCGCCCTTTCGACAGCGCGCTCGCCGTCGGCAGAAACCATCACGACCTCGTTCTCGGGCGCGTCGAATCCGATGTCGTCGCGCGACACGTCGTTGAAGACGATGAGATCGACCGCCTTGGCCGCGAGCTTGCCCCTCGCGCGCTCCAACCCTGCGTCGCCATGATCGGCCGCGAAGCCGACGAGGAGCTGCCCGTTCGACCGTCGACGGCCGAGCTCCGCGAGCACGTCCTCCGTCGGTTCGAGCTCGAGGCTCCACGCGCCGGCGTCTTTCGAGCGCTTGCCGGCGATGGCCTCCGCGGGCCGGTCGTCGGCGACAGCGGCGGCCATGAGGACGATGGTGGCATCGGGCCGCGCGAACGCCTCCTTCGCCAGGTCGGCTGCGGTGGGCGTCTCCACGACCGCGACGCCGGTCGGGGGCGCAACCGCGAGGTTCGCGGCAAGCAGCGTCACGTCGGCGCCACGCCGCCTCGCTTCCTCGGCCAGCGCGACTCCCATGCGTCCCGACGAGCGGTTGCCGACGTAGCGGACGGCGTCGAGCGGCTCGCGTGTCCCGCCGGCCGAGACGAGGACGCGCTTGCCGGTGAGTGGCCCCTCCCGACCGAGCAGCACACTGCAGCGAGCGAAGATCCCTTCCGGCTCGGTCATGCGGCCCAGACCGGTTTCCCCCTCGGCCAGCTCTCCGTCCTCCGGGCCGACCAGCTCCACCCCTCGCTCGCGCAACCGCGCGGCGTTCTCCTGCGTGGCGGGGTGATCCCACATGCGTACGTTCATCGCCGGCGCGGCGAGCACGGGGCCGCGGAAGGCGAGCACTGCCTGCGCGAGCACGCTGTCGGCCAGGCCGTTCGCGAGCTTCGCCAGCGTGTTCGCGGTCAGCGGGGCGATCACTAGCAGATCCGCCTCGACGAGATGCGGATAAAGGTCGCGCGGCATCTCCTTCCGCGCGAGCGCCTCGAACGTCTTCGCCGAGACGAACGTCTCCGCCTCAGGTGTCAGGAGCGGCGTGACGTCGTGCCCGTCACGGACGAGGAGTCGGCAAAGCTCGCACGCCTTGTAGGCGGCGATACCACCGGACACACCGAGGATCACGCGTGGCATGGCACACATTGTGCCGCGCCGGACTACCCGAGGGCTACTACGGGCCCTTCGGGTACTCGTATGCGATCTTGCCCTCGGCGATCTCCTCGAAAGCCATCGTGAGGTAGTTCTTCGAGCGAGACTCGACGAGGGGCGGCAGCTCGTCGAAGGTTCCTTCGCCGAGCTGGTGGTGGTAGTTGTTGATCTGGCGCGCCCGCTTCGCGGCGACGATCACCAGCGCGTACCGGGAATCGACGTTGTCGAGCAGGGCGTCTATGCGTGGAGAGATCATGAGCCGGACATGCTACCGGCAGCGACCAACGCCTCGCGGACGATGCTCTCGAGCTCGTCGACTGCACGCTCGATCTCGTCGTTCGCGACGACGTGGCCGAAGGAGCCTGCCTGCGTTAGCTGGTTCTCGGCGATGTCCAGCCGCTGCCCGATCTCGCCCGCGCTTTCGGTCGCCCGCTCGCGCAGGCGGCGCTCGAGCTCCTGCACGGGGGCCGTCACGAAGATCGTCACCGCGGCGGGCATCTCCTCGGCGACGTTGAGGGCGCCTTCGGTCTCCAGCTCGAGCACCGCGACCCTCCCTTTCGCTGCGATGCGGTCCACCTCTGAGCGAAGGGTGCCGTACCGCTGCCCCGACACGTACGTGACGTGCTCGAGGAAGTCACCGCGCGCAACGCGGTGCGCGAACTCCCCGTCCGAGAGGAAGTAGTACTCCCGCCCGTCTTCCTCTTCACTCCGCTGCAGCCGCGTCGTCGCCGACACGGCAAGCTCGAGGTCGGAGATGCGCTCGAGAAGCGCGCGGATGAGTGTTCCCTTGCCGGCCCCCGATGGGCCTGTGATGACGATCACCGGGAGCTGCCGACCCCGGGCGACCACAGCCTGCGAGCTACTGGTCGAAGAGTCCGACAAGCTCCGACCGCTGCCGATCCGACAGGCCGCCGATCGTCTTCGACTCGGCGATCCTGCACTGGTTGAGGTAGCGCTTCGCTTTCACCTGCCCGAACTTCGGGACGGCCATGAGCATGTCGAGGACCTTGGCGGTGGAGACGTAGTCGGGTGGGTTGCGAAGGATCGTCTCGAAGCGAACGCGGCCGAGCTTGAGATCCTTCTTGAGCTTCGCACGTTGCACTCGAATGTCGTTGGCCCTCCGAAGAGCGTCCATGCGCTGGTCGAGCGAGCGGCGCGGGGCTTGGGAGGCGACTTTCGAGGCAACCATCGAGAGGTGGCGATACTAACATCGGTTTTGCCGCGCGGGGAAGTTCGGAAAACTCGTCAGACCGCAGTGGGATGAGCGGCACCGCGCGCGGCTTCCGCCGACGCGTACCCGAGGAGCGCAAGCTCCCCGTTCAGCTCCTCACGGATGCGCTCCGGGGCATCCGGATCGGAGAAGAGCACCGTCCCTAGCGCGACGGCGGACGCTCCCGCGCCGATCAGCTCCAGGGCGTCGCGGCCCGTCGAAACGCCCCCCATGCCGACGATGGGCAGCGCAGTGGCGCGAAAGGCTGCATGCACGGCGGCGAGGGCGATCGGCTTCAGCGCAGGCCCCGAGTACCCGCCGGTCGCCGAGCCGAGCACCGGGCGAAGGCCCTCGTCGAGCGCGAGGCCGCGGATCGTGTTCACGAGGGAGAGGCCGTCTGCGCCCGCGTCCCCGACCGCGCGGGCGAGTGCACCGACGTCCGGGACGGCGGGAGAGAGCTTCGCGTAGAGCGGCAAGCCGGTCTCGCGCCGGCACGAGGCGACGATCTCGGCGGCCGACTCCGGCGCTTCGTCGACGTTCGGGCATGAGAGGTTGAGCTCGATGCATGCGACATCGTCTCGCCTGTCGAGCGCGCGGCAGGTCTCTGCATACTCCCCCGCCGCGAAGCCGCCGACCGAGACCCAGATCGGGAGCTCGAGCTCCGCGAGCCTCGGCAGCGTCTCGGCCAGGAACGTGTCGCGCCCCGGGTTCGCGAGGCCTATCGAGTTCAGCATGCCCGCGTCGGTCTCCGCGATCCGCACGGGCGCGTTGCCCTCGCGGGGCTCGGGCGTGACGGTCTTCGTCACGAACGCGTCCAGCTGCCGCGCGGTGTCGGGCGCTGTCAGGGCGTCGAGACAGCCCGAGGCGTTCAGAAGTCGAATCACGCCGTGGTGGTCGTGGGGGGGGGGGGGGGGCGCGGGGGGC
>JBKJWA010000046.1:0-11943 GCA_046716705.1 Gaiellaceae bacterium | reverse complement strand
ACCTTCTCCCCGCGTACCGCGCCGTGTCGGCCATACCCGGAAATGGCTCGCGCATGCGGCTTCTGGCCAAGCCGGGTCCCAAGCAGTTCCGTCGCGTACCCCCCTCCGGCCCGTCCTGGTAGACGGGTGGTAGATGGGAATGTGTCCAAAGTGGACAACTAGCGAGCTCGCACGACGCGAGTTCCGCTTCCTGAGGGCCGGTGCTCGCGGGTTTCAGCCTAAGCGTTCGGCTCGCCGGCCCTTCCTTACCGGCTCAGATCGCCCGAGAGCGCCCACGAGCGACTACCGTTAGTCGGCGGTTCACGGTCTTCGGTTATTCACGGCCCGAGCGGAGTGCCTGTGGGCGGCTTGCTGCGTCCCGTCCCCCTACCTGCTGGTGGCGGAAGAAACGTAGTCCGCGACGGCCTGGATCTGCGCGTCCGTCAGAAAGGGGCCCCCTGAGAACCGGTCCGTGAACGAGGTCATCGCGCCCTTCCCGTTCGTGACGCGTTCGACCACGAGCGCCCTGGGAGGCTTCGACTGGTCGAGGTTGGGCCCCTCTAGCCCCGTGGTGCCCGCATCGGCCAGCGTGTGACACACAGCACAGTTCCGCAGGAAAATGGCCTTGCCCTTCGCTACCTGGCCTCCACTCGGTGATGGCGACGGGGCGACGTCGCCAGTGCCCCCGTCACCGCAGCCCGCAGCAAACATGACCAGCATCGCGCCTACAACCGCCGACGCTGCCGGTGTGCGCACGCGCGCGAGTCTAACCTGGCTGCCTGAAGTGGTCAACCTGGGTGGTGGGAGATAGTTAGAGCATCCGCGGCGACGTGCAAACCGCCGCCTAGAAGGAGAAGCCCCCGTTTCCGGGGGCTTCTCCTCATCGGGGCGCCGTGATTCGAACACGGGACCTCTAGTCCCCCAGACTAGCGCGCTAACCAGGCTGCGCCACGCCCCGTAGGGGAGAGTCTAGCGCCGTCCGGCCGGCGGCCTCCTCCCCATTCAAGGGATGCCGGCAGGCTGCCGAAGATTACGGAGATGCTCATGCGCGGACTCCTGATCGGAGCGGCCGTGCTCGTGGTCGCAGGGCCGGCAAGCGCAGCGGGAAGGCCGGACGTTGCGGCGCTGCAGGTGGCTCTCCGCAGCCATGGTCTGTACGCGGGCGCAATCGACGGCCTGCGCGGCCCGGACACGGAAGAAGCGCTGGTCTCCTTTCAGGAGCGGGCAGGGCTCGTGCCCGACGGCATCGCAGGCCCTCGTACGAGGCGCGCCCTAGGCGATCTCGGCACGCCCGAGCTCGGATCGCGGCCGCTGGCCATCGGCGCCCGCGGCTGGGATGTCGCCGAGCTCCAGTTCAAGCTCGCATGGCACGGGTTCCCCTCTGGGCCGTTCGACGGTGCCTTCGGGCCGCGGCTCGACGCCGCCGTACGGCGGTTCCAACGATTTGCGGACCTGCCACCGATCGGTGTCGCAGGCCCGAGGACGATGGCGGCGCTCGGACGTCCGCTGCCGGCGAGCCCTCTCGACCTCAGCGCGCCGGTCGCCGCGCCGGTGGGTGACGGCTTCGGACCTCGAGGTGACGCCTTCCACGCCGGTGTCGACTTCGTCGCCCCGGCCGGCACACCCGTCATGTCGGCACGCGGCGGCCGCGTCGTCTGGGCGGCCGTTCTCGGAAGCTTCGGCTACACCGTGGTCGTCCGGCACGGGAAAGGCGTGAGGACGCTCTACGCTCACCTGTCACGGATCGATGTCGCTTTGCTCGACCGGGTGTCCACCGGCACGCGCCTGGGCCTCGTGGGCTCGACCGGCCGGTCGACAGGACCACATCTCCACTTCGAGGTACGCCTGCGCGGCGCGGCCGTCGACCCGCTCGGGACGATCGACCCGACGGGCTAGCCGAGGCGCTTGTAGAGCCGGTCGACGAGGTCGGGCATCTGCTCGAGCCGCTCGGTGATGACACGCACGCGGTACTCGAGGAAGTGCTCGGGCTCGACGTCGAGCTCGCGCGCCAGCCGCGCGAGGATCTCGTTCGAGGGCACCGGCCGGTTGCCGTGCATGATGTGGTTGAGATAGCCGGCGGACAGGCCCGTCTTCGCGGCGAGGCCGCGGAACGTCACGCCCGTCTCGGCCATGAGCCTGATCGCCGTCTCGCCGAAGGGCCGCTCGCTGAACCGCCGCCTCTTGGCCACTAGACCTCCACCTCGTCGAGCTTCACGCGCCTCTCCTCGCCAGTGTGACGCACGAGCACGTCCACCGCGCCGTCCTCGAGCGTCTTCTTGCCGACGGTGACGCGGATGGGGCAGCCGATGAGGTCTGCGTCGGCGAACTTCTCGCCGGCGCGCAGCTCCCTGTCGTCGAGCAGCACTGTCGCGCCGGCCGCCTCCAGCCGTTGCTCCAGCGCCTCCGCTTGGTCCTCGAGCCCGGGCAGAGCCACGATGTGCACGTCGTAGGGCGCGACGGAGCTGGGCCAGACGATCCCGCGCTCGTCGTGGTGTTGCTCGACGATGGCCGCCATGACGCGACCGGGGCCGATCCCGTAGCTGCCACCGAGCAACGGCTGCTCCTTCCCGTCCTCGTCGAGGAACGCCGCCTTCAGCGGCCCGGAGTAAAAGGCGCCGAAGTGGAAGATGTGGCCCACCTCGATCGCGGTGCGGAACTGCAGCGCTCCTCCGCACTTCGGGCACGCGTCGCCCTCGACCGGGTCGCGGACATCGGCAAAACGCGGCTGGTAGTCGCGGCCCGCCGCGACGCCGCGTAGGTGCCAGCCGTCTCGGTTTGCCCCGGCGACGAACTGGCCTTCCCGCAGCATCTCATCGGCGACGACAAGCCCGTCGAAGCCGACAGGGCCCAGAGACCCTCCTCCGGCGCCGAATGCGGCCCGGATCTCCTCATCGTTGGCGGGACGCGATGCCCCGGCGAGGGCGTCATAGAGCTTCGTCTCCGAAAGCCTGTCGTCGCCGCGTAGGAGCACCAGCACCACCTCGTCGTCCGCAGTCACCACCGGCATCGCCTTCGAAGTGGCGGCCGAATCGATGCCGAGCAACTCCGAAAGCGCCTCGATCGTTTCCACGCCTGGCGTCTCGACCTCTTCGGGGGCCGGTAGCGCGTCGGGAAACAGCGGCGCGCGCGGAATGCCTTGGGCGATCTCCAGGTCGGCCGCGTAGTCGCCGTTCTCGCACGTGACGAGCGTGTTCTCGCCCGAGTCTGCGGGCGCCAGGAAACCAAAGGAGAGCTTGCCGCCCATGATCCCGCTTTCGGCCTGGACGTCGAGCGCGTCCAACTCGCAGCGGTCGAAGATCCGCTGGTAAGCGCCGCGGTTCCGCTCGAAGCTCTCACGCGCACTCGCCTCGTCGCGGTCGAACGAGTAGGCGTCCTTCATGATGAACTCGCGCACTCGCAGCAGTCCGCCGCGGGGCCGCGGCTCGTCGCGGTCCTTGATGGCGAAGTGGTACCAGAGCTGCGGCAGCTCCTTGTACGACCGGAGCTCCCGGGCGTGGTAGGTCACCGTCTCCTCGTGCGTCAAGGGCAGGATGTACCGTCGGCCCGTGCGGTCCTGGACGTGAAAGAGCTCGGGGATCTTGTCGCGCCCCGTCGCCTCCCAGAACTCGACTGGCGTGAGCAGCGGCATCAGCATCTCCTGCCCGCCGATCGCGTTCATCTCCTCGCGGATGATCTGCTCGATCTTCCGGTGCACGCGCCAGCCGAGTGGCAGGAACGTCCAGAGGCCCGCGCTGACCTGCCGGATGAAGCCGCCGCGGACGAGCATCTTGTGGCTCGCCGCCTCGGCGTCGGCCGGATCCTCGCGCAGGGTCGGTAGGAAGAGCTGTGACGCCCGCATCAGAGGAGGTTAGTCCAGCGGAATCATCGACGCCTCGGCCATCGCGAGCGCCGCCGGCTTCGCCATCTTCAGCCGCTTCGGCCGCTGCATGCCGCCGGCGATCCAGGCGTCGATCTCGCCGAACAGCTCGTCTACGAGCACGTCGGACGGAACCTTCTTCAGCACGCGGCCGTGCGCGTAGACGAAGCCGACATCACGGCCGCCGGCGATGCCGAAGTCGGCGTCCCCGGCCTCCCCCGGTCCGTTGACGGCGCACCCGAGCACCGCCACCTCGAACGCCTCCGCGTAGGTATCCAGACGCTCTTCGACCTTGGCCGCGAGCAGCTCGACGCCGACGTTGTCGCGGCCGCACGAAGGGCAAGCGATGAGGATCGGGCCTCGCTCGCGCAGCCCGAGGGCCTTGAGGATCTCCCACGCGACCTTGACCTCCTCCACGGGGTCCGCCGTGAGGGAGACGCGCATCGTGTCGCCGATGCCGTCCACGAGCAGCGCACCCATGCCCACAGCGCTCTTGATACTCCCCGCGAACGGCGTTCCCGCCTCGGTGACGCCGAGGTGCAGCGGGTACGGCACCTTCGCCGAGAGCGTCCGATACGCGCGGATCATCGTCGGCACGTGGCTCGACTTCACGGAGATCTTGAAGTCCCGGTAGTCGAGCGCCTCCAGTAGCCGCACCTCCTCGAGCGCCGCCTCGACGAGCGCCTCGGCCTGATCCTCCTGCGCGAGGCTCGCCAGATGCTTCGGCAGCGAGCCAGAGTTCGCGCCGATGCGCATCGGAATTCCCGCCCGCTGGGCAGCCTTCACCACGAGCTCGACCTTGTCCGGGCCGCCGATGTTGCCGGGGTTGATGCGCACAGCCGCCACGCCGCCCTCGATCGCCTTCAGCGCCAGCGAGGCGTTGAAGTGGATGTCCGCGATCACCGGCAGCGGGGACAGGCGGACGATCTTCGGCAGCGCGTCGGCGTCCTCGGTCTTCGGCACGGCCACGCGGACGACCTCGCAGCCCGCCGACGCGAGGGCGGCGATCTGCGCCGTCGTCGCATCGACGTTGTGCGTCTTCGTCAGCGTCATCGATTGCACCGCGACGGGCGCGCCGCCACCGATCGCGACGCCGCCCACATGGATCTGGCGCTCGCTGGCCACGCTAGCCGCCCTCTCTCCCACCGAGATCGTTGCTGAGCCCGATGAAGAAGAGCAGCAGCACGACCGCGATGCCCACCGCCGAGACGCGCTCGTAGATCTCGCGCCTGATCGCGCGGCCACGAACCTTCTCCGCGAGCGCGAACACGATATGGCCGCCGTCGAGCGGCAGCAGCGGCAGGAGGTTGAGCAATCCGAGCGAGAGGCTGATGAACGCGAGCACCGCGAGATAGGACTCCCAGCCCCGGTCAACTGCCGACGACGATTCGTCGACGATGCCGATCGGGCTCGCGATCTGCTCGCGTCCCTCCTTGTGGATGATGTTTGCCAGCGACTTCCCGATCTCGCCGGTCAGCCGCAGGGTGAGTATCACCGCCTCCTCCCAAGACTCGGCGAACCCGAATGGCACCGCGCCGAGCTGGAAGCCCAGGCGGTAGACGTCGTCGTCGAGCTTCGCCCGAACCGGCCCCAGCAGGACCCGCTCCCCGTTGCGAAGGACGAGGACCATGAGCGGGCGGCCCTCCGAGCCGGAGATGCGCTCGGTGACCTTCGACGGGGTGACCGGCGCGCCGTCGATCTCGAGGATCCTGTCCCCCGGCAGCAGTCCCATCTCCTGCGCCGGGCGGCCCTCGATGACGTCCGCCACGACCGTCGTCGGCTTTCCGCCCGCGGACATGAGAACGATCGCGAAGATGACGATCGCGAAGGCGAGGTTCGTGGCGGGACCGGCCGCGATGGCGACAATGCGCTTCCAGACCGGCTGCCGCCAATACGCATCCTGGGACAGGCTGTCGCCGATGTGGCGCACTCCCCGCTTCGTGGTTCCGGACTCCTCTCCCGCCGCCGCGGAGAAGGCGTCCAGCTCGACCCTCGCCTGCTCGAAGTCGTCTCCCTCGAGCGCGCGCTTCAACCGTTCCGCCGGGCCGACCAGCTCCGGCGCATCGCGGATCGCGCCTCCGAAGAACGCATCGACGTCCGACGCCTGGGGGCGCGTCATGCCCGGGATGGTCACGTAGCCGCCGAGCGGGACGGCGCGGAAGGCGTAGTCGATGTCGTTTCGCCGCACCTTCGCGAGCGGCGGGCCGAAGCCGATCGAGAAGCCGCGCGGCCTCATGCCGACGGCGAGCGCGGCGCCGAAGTGCCCGACCTCGTGGATGAAGATCAGCAGCGCCAGACCGAGGATGGCGACGAAGATGCTCATGCGCGGGACAGGGCGCTCTCTGCGAAGGATCGTGTCTGTGCGTCGGCCGCTGTGAGCTCCTCGACGTCGCGCGCGGGGCTCAGGTCGAGCGTCTCGAGGGCCGCGGCCACGATCTCCGCGATATCGGCAAAGCCGATCCGCTCCTCGAGGAACGCTTCCACGGCCACCTCGTTTGCGGCGTTGAAGACGCACGGCGCCGTCCCGCCCCGCTCTCCCGCCTCCCGCGCGAGCGCGAGCATCGGGAACGCCTCGAGGTCGGGCGCGTGGAACTCGAGTGCGAGCGCCGTGAGATCGAGCTGTGGCACGTCCGTGGCAGCCCGCTCCGGATAGGTGAGCGCGTACGAGATGGGGACGCGCATGTCGGGATAGCCGAGATGCGCGAGCGCGGCGCCGTCGCGCAAGCGAACGATCGCGTGCACGATCGACGTAGGGTGCACGACGACCTCCAGCCGGTCGTACGGCAGATCGAAGAGGAAGTGCGCCTCGATCAGCTCAAGCCCCTTGTTCGCGAGCGTTGCGGAGTCGACCGTGATCTTCGGGCCCATGCTCCACGTGGGATGGGCTAGCGCCTCGTCCGGCGTCACGTCCGCGAGCTCCTGTGCCGACCGGCCGCGGAACGGCCCACCGGACGCTGTGAGCACAAGCGAGTGCACGGCCTCGCGGGCCTGGCCCTCGAGGCACTGGAACGAGGCCGAGTGCTCGGAGTCCACCGGCAGCAGCAACCCTCCACCCCGCTCCCGCGCTGCAAGCGCGAGCTCGCCGGCGGCGACGAGGCTCTCCTTGTTCGCGAGCGCAAGATCGACGCCGGCCTCGAGGGACCACAGGGTCGCCGGCAGGCCGGCGAAGCCGACGACGGCGTTGAGGACGACGTCGGGCCGCGCGCGCTCGAGCAGCTCCGTGAGATCGCCTCCGACCTGCGTCAGCGGCGCGAGGCCCTCGATGGACTGCGAGCCGGAAGCCGCGGCGACGAGCTCGAGCTCCGGGTGACCGGAGACGATCTCGATCGCCTGGCGACCGACCGACCCGGTCGCTCCCAGCAGCGCGACGCGCTTCACGCCCGCAGTGTAGGGGCGTCCATCACGTCAAGAACGCATAGACCGCGAAGTAGGCCGCCGGGAAGGCGAAGAGGATTGCGTCGATCCGGTCGAGCACCCCTCCGTGCCCCGCCAGGAGGCGGCCCGAGTCCTTTACGCCCAGGTCCCGCTTGAGCATCGACTCGAAGAGGTCTCCGAGCGGAGCGGCGACGGCCACGACGACCCCGAGCAGGAGCGACTCGCCGACGGTGAGAAAGGCATCGCGATCCTCGTAGAGCGCGACAAACACCACGAGCACGGCGGCGAGGGTGCCGAACACGAACCCCTCCCACGTCTTCCCAGGCGAGATCGCAGGCGCAAGCTTGTGGCGCCCGAGCGCGCGGCCGCCGAAGTACGCTGCGGTGTCGTCGGCGAAGATCGCGAGCAGCACGGCGAGCGAGACGACAAAGCCGAACTCCGGCGTGTCCCGGAGGAGCAGCACACACCCCAGCCCGAAACCGATCCACGCCGTTCCGAGCAGCGTGACGCCGACGGACACCGTCGGCGAGCCCAGCGTCGCGGCAAGCCCCTTGAGGAGGAACGCGAGCGCCAGCGTTCCGAGCAGAGCCGCAACCGCCCACACGAGATCGCTGTCCTGGACCGCCACGAGCAGTGCCGCAATGCCGGCGTAGCCCGCCAGAGGGATCGGGCGCAGCGGCTTCGTCATGACGAAGAACTCGTGGAGCGCAAGCAGCGCCGCCGGCAGGACGAGCGCGAACAGCCACCAGCCTCCCGCCCACAGCGCCGCGAGCACGAGCGGCAGTCCGATGGCGGCCACGAGGATCCGGGAGGCGAGCGGGCTCATCGGCCGCCGAAGCGGCGGCGGCGGCGGGCGTACGCCGACAGGGCGGACTCGAGATCTCGCGGCGTGAAGTCCGGCCAGTGGCTTTCGACGAACACGAGCTCTGTGTACGCGAGCTGCCAGAGCAGGAAGTTCGAGACGCGCAGCTCGCCCGAGGTGCGGATGAGCAGGTCGGGATCGGGCATCTCGGGGGCGTTGAGGTACGCGGCGAAGACATTCTCGTCGATCTCCCTCGGCTCGACTCCGGACTCGACGAGCTTGCGCGCCGCGTCGACGATCTCGGCCCGTCCGCCGTAGTCGAACGCGATCCAAAGCCGGAGGCGCGTGCTCTCGGTCGTCTGCCGCTCGAGGCTCGCCATCTTGCGCTGCAACTCGTCGGGGGCGCGGTCGCGGCGCCCGATGAAGCGAACTCTCACGCCTTGGCGAACGAGGTCGGGAAACTCGCGATCGATCGTCTCACCGAAGATCGCCATGAGCGTGTCGATCTCGTCCCGCGTCCGCGACCAGTTCTCCGTCGAGAAGGCGTAGACCGCCAGCGACTCGACGTCGAGATCGATCGCCGCCTCGACCGCGCGGCGCAGCGCCTTCGTACCGGCCCTGTGACCCTCGGCCACGGGAAGCCCGCGACGGCGTGCCCAGCGGCCGTTGCCGTCCATGATGATCGCGATCGAGCGCGCGCGATCGGGAAGCTCCGACTCCTCCTCGGCGGGCCGCGTCGTCCAGAGCGAGCGGATGCGTGTGAGCAGCTTCAAGGAGGCCGCCGCCTCAGACTTCCATGATCTCTGTTTCTTTTCGCTTGAGCAGCTCGTCGATCTTGTGCGTGTGCTCGTCCGTGAGCTTCTGGACGCGATCCTCGGCACGGTGCTCTTCGTCGACACCGACCTGCCCCGAGTCGACGAGCTCCTTCAGGTGATGCATGACGTCGCGGCGGACGTTGCGGACGGCGACGCGCCCCTCCTCGGCGAGGTGGCGGACGACCTTCACGAGCTCCTTCCGCCGCTCCTCGGTCAGCTGCGGGATCGGAAGCCGGATGATCTTGCCGTCGTTCGCGGGCTGGAGGCCGAGGTCGGACTCCATGATCGCCTTCTCGATGCCTTTCAGCGACGAAGGGTCGAACGGCTGCACCGTCAGCAGGCGCGGCTCGGGGGCGTTGATCGTCGCCAGCTGGTTGAGCGGCGTGTCCTGGCCGTAGTAGTCGACCTGAATGCGGTCGAGCAGGGCGGCCGACGCCCGTCCTGTGCGCACACCGTTGAACTCGTGCTGCGTCGTCTCCACGGACTTGTCCATGCGGCGAATTGCGTCAGCGATGAGTTCGTCGATCATCGGCTGGCTCCCTCGGTCGCGGTTTCGTGGCTCTGAATGATGGTTCCTACACGTTCTCCGCGCGCCGCGCGCCCGATCGTGCCTTCCTCGAGCGCGAAGACGACGATCGGCACGCCGTTGTCCATGCACAGGGACAGCGCCGTCGTGTCCATGACCCTGAGGCCGCGCTCGATCGCCTCCAGGTGCGTGAGCTCGGGAATGAACGACGCGCCCGGGTCGACGCGCGGGTCCCCGTCGTAGACGCCGTCGACCGCGTTCTTCGCCATGAGGATCGCCTCGGCGCCGATCTCGAGCGCTCGCAGGGCGGCCGCCGTGTCCGTCGTGAAGAACGGGTTGCCCGTTCCGCCGGCAAACAGCACGATGCGGCGCTTCTCGAGGTGGCGCATGGCGCGCCGCCGGATATACGGCTCTGCGACCTCCGCCACCGTGAGCGCCGAGAGCACGCGCGTCTGCGCTCCCCGCCGCTCGAGGGCATCCTGAACCGTGAGCGAGTTGAGCACGCTCGCGAGCATCCCCGCGTAGTCGGCGGTGGCGCGATCCATGCCGGCAGCCGCCCGCTCCATGCCCCGGATGATGTTCCCGCCCCCGACGACGATGGCGATCTCGACGCCGGATTCGTGCACCGAGACGATCTCGGCGGCGAGCGACTCGACCCGCTCCTGGTCGATGCCGAATTCGCGGTCGCCGCTCAGAGCCTCACCGGACAGCTTGAGGACGATGCGCGAAAAGGCCGGGCTCATTCAGCCAGCGCGAAGCGCTCGAACTCGACGATCTCGAGGCCGGCTTCGGAGAGCACGTCACCGACCCGGCGGTCGGGATCGTGGATCCAGCCCTGGTCGGCGAGCACCTGCGCCTCGAACCACTTCTCCAGCCGGCCTGCGACGATCTTCTCGCGCACCTGGTCGGGCTTGTCGAGCACGTCGTCCTGTCTGGAGAGGAGGTCGCGCTCGGCGTCGACCTCGGCCTGGGGAACGCTGTCCCTCGACACGTAGACGGGCGCCGCGGCCGCGATGTGCATCGCCACCTTGTACGCGAGGTCGGGCTCGCCCTTCGCGTGCAGCAGTACGCCCAGCTTGTTGGCGGGCGGGTGAACGTACGCGGTGAGGATCTCATGCTCGGCGCCCTCGTAGCGCGCGGCGCCGACGACGGCGATGTTCTCGCCGAGGCGTGCGACGAGCTCGACGCGCTCGTCCTCGAGCGAGCCGGCCGCGTCCACGCCGTGGCGGAGCACCTCGCTGAGCACCCGCTGCGCGTAGACGAGAAACTCCTCGTTGTTCGACACCGGCTCCGTCTCGCAGCCGACGGCGACCATCGCCGCCACGCTCTCCTCCGTGATCGAGAAGCCGACCTTGCCCTCGGTCGTGTCGCGGCCCGAGCGCTTCGCCGCGTCCACGATGCCCTTCTCGCGGAGCAGCGTGCGTGCGGCCTCGAGGTCGCCGCCGGTTTCCTCGAGCGCTCGCTTGCAGTCCATCATCCCCGCGCCGGTCTGGTCGCGGAGCTCCTTCACGAGGCTGGCCGAGATCGTGGTCGACATCAGGCCTTCACCTCTGCCGGCTCCTCGGACGCCTCTTCCTCGACCGCCTGCTCTTCGCCTGGCTCTTCTTCCTGCGCGGGCTCGGCCTTCTGCGCCATCTCGGCGGGCCCGACGAGCTGCTTGCCGGCCTCGATGCCGTTCGCGAGCACCTTCGTCACGAGCGCGCACGACCGGATGGCGTCGTCGTTTCCGGGAATGACGTAGTCGGCTTCGTCCGGATCGGCGTTCGTGTCCACGAGGCCGATGATCGGGATCTTGAGGCGCCTCGCCTCCCGAACCGCGAGCTGCTCCTTCTTGAGGTCGACGACGAACACCGCGTCGGGCTGGCGCTTCATGTCGGCCACGCCGCCGAGGTTCGCCTCGAGCTTCTCGAGCTCGGACTCCATGGCGATCCGCTCCTTCGACGGAAGCAGGTCGAGCTGCCCCTCGGTCTTCAGCCGGCGGAGCTCGTGCAGGTGCTCGATGCGCTCCGAGAGCGTCCGCCAGTTCGTGAGCAGGCCGCCGAGCCAGCGGTTCGAGACGTACGGCATGCCGACCCGCTTCGCCTCTTCGGCGACGGCGTCCTGGGCCTGCTTCTTCGTGCCCACGAAGAGCACGGTGCCGCGGCGGGCCGCGACATTGGAGACGAGCGTGTGCGCCTCCTCGAGCAGCGCCTGCGTCTGGATGAGATCGATGATGTAGATGCCGCCGCGCTCGCCGAAGATGAATCGTTTCATCTTCGGATTCCAGCGGCGCGTCTGGTGGCCGAAGTGGACGCCGGCCTCCAGGAGGTCCTTCATGGACACGACAGACACGAGATGTGCTCCCTTCGGTTGGTTCAGTACTGCCGGCGGCGCCCGAAGAGACCGGCCAGTAACGGCCGGCACCGCTCTCCAAGACCCGTCCGCCGGGTCGATTTCCTAATGGCCAGATGCTAGCGCAAGTGCCTCTTGCAACTCGCCGGGTAGCTCCGAGGAGACGTCGACGGGGTCACCGGTTACGGGATGCGGGAAGGCCAGCCGACAGGCGTGGAGGAACTGTCGCTCGAGCCCCAGCCCCGGCACGCCGTACGTC
>JBKJWA010000045.1:0-2576 GCA_046716705.1 Gaiellaceae bacterium | reverse complement strand
GCCGCGGTTGTCGTTCCCCTTCGTGACGTCGTTGTTGAGGTGGATGTAGAGGTACGTCGTGCCACTCTTGCCGTAGAGATAGAGCATGCAGCCGGCCGACGAAGACGACGTCCAGTACTTGATCTTGCCCGCCTCGGCGGCCACCGCGATCGTTCGCCGCGGCGCCATGATGTCCGTTCCCTGGTGGCTGCCTTGCCAGCGCGCGGCGCCCCAGTCGTTCGTGAACGCGACCGAGCCTGCCACCGGGAAGACGAGGCGCGGCACACTCGCGTCGGGCGCAGCCGACACCGCACCGGCAAAGCCGACGGCGGTCGCTGCCATGGCAACGACGATGAATCCTCGGGCTGTCGCTCGACGGGAGATCACGTCAAAAGAGTTCGCGCTCGAAGGGCCAGACCCTAGCAAGGCCCGGCGACGGCCGTTCCGGTCGAACCGGCCGCGTACTCGTCGTTAGAGTCTGGCGCCATGAAGATCGCCGTCTGTGTCAAGCAGGTTCCCGAGGGTGGGACGAAGCGCATCGACCCCCAGACGCTGCGCCTCGATCGCTCGGGCGAGGCCGGCCTCAACCCCTTCGACACGAACGCGATCGAGGAGGCGCTGCGGATTCGGGAAGCGTCCGGAGACGGCGAGATCGTGCTCGTCTCGATGGGCCCCGAGCGGACGACGGAGGCCATGAGGAAGGGGCTCGCGATGGGCGCCGACCGGGCCGTGCTCGTCTCCGACGAGTCCGCGGCGGGATCCGACCTCGTCGCCACGAGCGCCGTGCTTGCGAAGGCTCTCGAGCGCGAAGGCGCCGATCTCGTGTTGTTCGGCCAGCAGTCGTCGGACTCCGACGGCGCGGTGCTCTGTGCCGCCGTGGCCGAGCGGCTGCGGCTGCCGCTCGTGTCTCAGGTATCGGGCCTCGAGCTGACGGACGGCGCGATCGACGCGAAGCGGCAGACGGAGTTCGGCTACGACCACGTCGCGGCTCCGCTCCCGGCCGTTGTCGCGGTCTCGGATGCCATCAACGAGCCTCGCTACCCGTCGCTCAAGGGGATCATGGGCGCGAAGTCGAAGCCGCAGGAGAGCCTGACCGTCTCCGAGCTCGGGCTCGGCGAGGGTGACGTCGGCGAGAGCGGCTCCCGCACGGAGGTGCGCGCGCTCGGCGACCCGCCTCCGCGTGGCGACACCCTGAAGCTCGAGGACGACGGCTCCGCCGCCCAGAAGGTCGTCGACCTGCTCGCGGAGAGGAAGCTCCTGTGAGAGTTCTCGTGTTCCTCGAGCACCACGACGGACAGATCCAGAAAGGGTCGCTCGGCGTGCTGTCCAAGGCGGCATCGCTCGGCGACGTGGCCGGCATCGTCATCGGAGACGGCGCGCGTGACGTGGCCTCGGAAGCCGGCGCGCACGGGGCGGCGACCGTCTATGTGGCCGATGCGGCGGAGCTGGCAGCTCCCCTGTCGCAGCCGCGTGTGGACGTGCTCGCGCAGGTTGCGCGCGACGAAGGGTTCGACGCGATCTTCCTCGGCCAGTCCGTGCTGGCGGCCGACATCGCCGCTGCGCTGGCCGTCAGGCTCGACGCGGGCGTCAACTGGGATCTCGTCGACGTGCGCGCCGACGACGGCAGCCTCGTGGGCGTCCGCCCTGCGCTCGGAGACAGCGTCTACGTCGACACGGGCTGGCGCTCGACGCCGGCGATCGCGCTCTTTCGTGCGGGCAGCTTCGACCCGGTTCCCAAGGAGGGCGCAGGTGAAGTGGTGGGCGTTTCCGCCGAGCTGGAGAGCTTCTCGACCCTCGCCACGCTCACCGGCCACGACACCGAGGAGCAGGCCGGGCCGTCGATCGAGGAGGCGGACATCATCGTCGCCGGAGGCCGTGGTCTCGGCGGCCCGGAAGGGTTCGCCCAGCTCGAGGAGCTCGCGAAGGCGCTCGGCGGAGCCGTTGCGGCCACGCGCGCCGTCGTCGACGCAGGCTGGTACCCGTACTCGACACAGGTGGGCCAGACCGGGAAGACCGTGGCGCCGAAGCTCTACATCGCCGCCGGCATCTCGGGGGCGATCCAGCACAAGGTGGGCATGCAGAGCTCCGGCACGATCGTCGCCATCAACAAGGATCCGAACGCGCCGATCTTCGAGTTCTGCGACGTCGGCGTGGTCGGCGATCTCAACCAGATCGTCCCCAAGCTGACCGAGCTCGTCCACGCGCGAAAGGCGTAAGCCCGTGGCGAGGCCTGCCGACTACCGACCGCCGCACTCGCCGGCGGAGGCCATCGCCGAGCCGAGCGATTCCGTCGACGAGCGGATCGAGGTCGGAGTGCTCGTCGTCGGCGCGGGGCCGGCGGGGCTCGCGTGCGCCATCCGCCTCGGCCAGCTCCTCGAGGAATCGCCGGCACTTGCCGAACGGCTGGGCGAGGTGCCGGTGGCGGTGCTCGACAAGGGCGCGAAGCCTGGCGCCCATCTGCTCTCGGGCGCGGTTGTGAACCCTATCTCGCTGCGCAGCCTCTTCGCGGGCAGGCGCACCACAGCGGACATGCCGTTCTTCGACCGCGTCGACCACGAGGCCGTCTACTTCCTGACGAAGCGGCGCGCGTATCGCAT
>JBKJWA010000044.1:0-5400 GCA_046716705.1 Gaiellaceae bacterium | reverse complement strand
CTGTCGATCACCGTGATGGAGATCGTCGACAATGCGATCATCCTCGCCGTGCCGGGCGCGATGGAGGCAGGGCTCGACTCGCTGCTCTTCTGGGGCTCGCTCGCGCTGGCACTGGCCATCGCGTTCTGCGCCGCCTACCCCGTCAACCGCTGGCTGATCGCACGCGGCAAGGGTCACGCCGTCGTTCCTCACCACCACCATTGACCGAGCGCCGCGACGTCGTCGTCGTCGGGGCCGGGGTGATGGGTCTTGCCTCGGCCTGGGCCCTCAGACGCCTCGGCCGCGACGTCACGGTCCTCGAGCAGTTCGACGTCGGCCACCCGTACGGCTCGAGCCACGGCGCCTCGCGCATCTTCCGCTTCGCATACGACGAGACGGAATGGGTCGAGCTGGCCCAGGAGGCGCTGCCCCTCTGGCGAGAGCTGGAGCAGGAGTCGGGGACTGAGGTGCTGCACCTGACCGGTCTCCTCGACGCGCGGGACGACAGCGCCCCACTGCGGAGAGCGCTCGAGGCATGCTCGGCCGAGTACGAGCTGCTGGACGCGGCAGAAGCGGCCCGGCGCTTCGGCATCGAGCTCGAGGGTGAGGTCGTGCTCGAGCTCCACGGCGGCATCGTCCGGGCCGACCGGGCGCTTGCGGCACTCTCCCGCGGCATCCCGATAGAGACCGGAGTGCAAGTCCGCAAGCTCCATACCGACGACGACGGCGTGTCGCTCGAGACCTCGGCCGGGACCATGGAGGCCGCAATCGCCGTCGTCGCCGTCGGTGGGTGGGCAACACCGTTGCTCGCCAACGCCGGGATCGAGCTGGAGACGAACGTCTCGCAGGAGACGGTCTCGTACTTCGAGCTCGGCGCGGCGGACACCCTGCCGTCGGTGATCGACTGGAACGAGGAGACGGGCCGCCACGCGTACTCGCTGTCGGCCGGCGAAAACGTCCTCAAGGTCGGATTGCACCACTCAGGGGTGCCGGTCGAGCCCGGAGAGCGGGGGCAGCCGGATCCAGAGGTCGTCGCGGCCGCGTCGGAGTGGGTGCGGCGACACTACCCCGCGGCGGATCCCTCGCCTCGCGGCGCCGAGACGTGCCTCTACACGAACATCGACGAGGATCGCTTCGTGATTGAGCGGCACGGCGCGATCGTCGACTGCTCGGCGTGCTCCGGGCACGGGTTCAAGTTCGCGCCGGCGGTCGGCACACGCGTGGCAGCGCTCGCGTGACGAGCGGCCTATCCTCTACGCCATGAATCCGCGGAAGATTAGCCTTCGGACGAGGTTCTTTCTCCTCGTCGCGCTGGGCTCGATCGTCACGGCCACGGCGGCGTACGTCCTCCACTTCCGCTTCCTCGACAACCTCGAGCGGCAGACGATCGACCTCCGCTTCACGCTGCGCGGCGATGAAGCGGCGCCGCTCGACGTCGTCATCGTGAAGGTCGACGACGTGACGTTCACCAAGCTGAACACGCGCTGGCCGTTCAAGCGGACGCTGCACGCGCGGCTGCTCGAGCAGATCGCCAAGGGCAAGCCGAAAGCGGTCGCCTTCGACATCCAGTTCTCCGAGTACGCCACGGTCGCCGAGGACAACGCGCTCGGCAACGCCCTGTTCCGCCATCCAGGGCTGACGGTGCTGTCGACCACAGAGGTGGACGAAAAGGGCGAGGCGAACCTCATTTTCGACTCGGCGGCGCTCGAGGAGCTCGGCGCCCGGGCGGGCAACGCGAACCTTCCCACCGACAAGGACGGGATCATCCGTCGCTTCCCCTACGAAGTGGAGGGCCTGAAGGGGTTCGCGATCGTCGGGGCGGAGATAGCCGCCGGCAGGACGATCACGGTCGAGGAGATGGGCGGCAACCTCCAGTGGATCGACTTCGCCGGCCGCCCGGGCACGGTCAATTCGTACTCGTACTCGCGCGTGCTGAACGGCGAGGTGCCCTCGCGCGTGTTCAAGGACAAGGTCGTCGTCATCGGGGCGACCGCGCCTTCGCTCCAGGACATCCACGCCACACCGACCGGCTCGGTCATGTCGGGCCCCGAGATCCAGGCCAACGCGATCTCGACGACCCTCGCCGGCTTTCCCCTCCGCAGCCTGCCCGACCTCTGGAACATCGTGCTCATCGTGGCTCTAGGGCTCATCGTGCCGCTCGTGAGCCTCCGCGCCGGCCCGCTCATCTCCGTGACCGTCGGCGTCGTCGCGTTCGCGCTCTTCTCACTCGGCACGCAGCTCTCGTTCGAGCACGCCGGCAAGATCTCGTCCTACGTCTACCCGATGGCGGCCCTCGCCATGGCGACGGTCGGCTCGATCGGCGTCCACTACACGCTCGCGGCCTTCGAGCGCGAACGCGTGCGCGACGTCTTCTCGCGCTTCGTGCCGGAGCAGGTCGTCGACCAGGTGCTGGCCCAGGCCGACGCCGACCTGCGGCTCCAGGGCAAGGAGCTCGTGACGACGGTTCAATTCTCCGACCTCCGCGGCTTCACCTCGAGCGCCGAGGAGATGCCCGCCGAGAACGTCATCACCGTTCTCAACTACTACCTCCAGGAGATGAGCGAGGCGATCCTCTCCCATGGCGGGACGCTCGTCTGTTACATGGGCGACGGCATCTACGCGATCTTCGGCGCGCCGCTCGAGCAGGAGGACCACGCCGACCGCGCGCTTGCCGCCTCACGCGAGATGCTGCTCGAGCGTCTGCCGAAGTTCAACGCCTGGATGCGCGAGCAGGGCCATGGCGAGGGGTACTTCATGGGCATCGGGCTCAACTCCGGCCCCGTGATGACCGGCAACGTCGGCCATGAGCGGCGCATGGACTACACCGCCGTCGGCGACGTCGTCAACACGGCGTCCCGCATCGAGGGCATGACGAAGGGGACGCCGTTCTCGGTGCTCATCGCCGAGTCGACGATCGAGATGATGTCGGAGCGCCCGACCGACCTCGTCTACTACGACGAGCTCGAGATCCGCGGGCGCGTGGCGAGGCTCAAGCTCTGGGCGCTCGACATCCTCAAGCCGGACGACGCCCCCGACCTCGCTGCCGCGCGCGCTAAAGAGGCGAAGGAGCAAGCAGAGACGCCGGCTCCGGTCGCCTAGGGCAGCAGCGATTCGTTCGCGCCCGAGACTGTGAGCCCGGGCTCGGTGCCGCCGCCGATGACGTAGACGCGGCCGGCGAGTGCCGCAACGCCGACACCGTGGCGCGGCGTGGGCAGGTCGGCAAGGCGGCGCCAGCGCTTCGTTGCGAGGCTGTAGCCGAAGACGGAGCCGATCGTGCCCTGCGGCTCCTCGCCGCCCACGGAGACGATGAGCCCCTTGGCGAACGCGGCTCCCGTGCCGCCGCGCGGATCCGGGACACGCGCGAGCCTCGTCCAGCGCCTCGCGCCTGGGGAGTACGACTCGAACGCGCGGAGGTTCGTGTCGATGCCCGCGAGACGACCGGCAACGGCGTAGAGCTTCCCCGCCGCAGCAGTCACCGCCAGGTGCTCGCGAGGCGTGGGGCCGGGAACAGACGCCCAGCGGCCGGTCTCGAGGTTGAGCGCGAATGCCCGCGGCGCCAACCCGTTCCGCCCCACTCCGCCGACGACGTAGAGCCTGCCGCCGACGACTGCCGCTCCCGCGGCGCCGCGCACGCCGGGCATCGGCGCGAGGCTGCGCCAGCGGCTGCCGTCGAAGACGTAGGCGCTACGGAGCCGCACACCGGGACCGCCGTAGCCGCCGACGACGTAGAGCTTCCCTCCCGCCGAGGCTGCCGCGGCGTGGTTCACTGCCACCGGCAGGTCCGGCAGCCGGCTCCAGGAGTTGGACGCCGGATCGTAGAGGTCGACGTCATCGGTAGACGCCCCGTCCGCGAGGTAGCCGCCGACGACGGCGATGTCGCCTCGAAACGGCGCGGCCGCCACCTCCGTCCGCGGCACCGGCAGCTGCGCATGCGGCTGCCAAGCCGCTCCGCCCAGCCCAGCGGCAAGTGCCGCTACCGCAAAAAGAACTGCTGCCATGCCTCCCACCAGGTATCGGCGGTCGACGTGATGGTGCGCTCGCCGGTGAGCACGACGCCGGGCTTGCGGGTGTACTCGTCCATTGAGGCAGTGCGCGTGAACTCGACCTCGATCGTGCAGGGCGATCCCGGGTCGTAGGGCGCGACGGCCGCGAGATCCGCGAGCGCCGCCTTTGCTCCGGCCTCGATGAGTTCGCGCGCCCGCTGCGCCGGCAGCTGCCGCGCGCTGAACTGCCCCAGGCCTCGTTTGACCGCGACCGTCGTCAGGCTCTCGCCGAGCAGCTCGCGCCCTTCCTTGCATACGGCTTCATCCCCCGTCACGAGCAGCACCGGGCAGGTCCAGTTTCCGCAGAGCGCGGCGTTGATGCCAATCTCGCCGACGAGCGTGCCGTTGAAGGAGAGGTTCTGCCAGGACTGGCCGGACACGGTGTGGTTCATGACGCCGTCGCGCGTGCCGGCGCGCGCGTGCATGCCCACGAAGAGCGCCGCGTCGCACCCCTGCTCGAGGAACTCGGTGTACTCGGTCCACTCCTGCTGCACAACGAACTCGCACGCGGGATCGAGCAGGTCGGGGATGAGCGAGTTGAAGCTCCAGCCCTTGCCCGCGCCGTGGCAGTCCATGACGACGATCTCCGTCGCGCCGGCAGCCTTCGCCCCGCGCACGGCGGCGTTGATCTCCTCCGTGTAGAGCCGCCGGCCCTCCTCGTACATCGGGTCGCCGCCGGTCGTCTGCTCCCACTTGACGATGCCGGCGACTCCCTCCATGTCGCTGATGATGTGCACCTTCACTCGACGACCACCTCCCCGACGACCTCCCCACGCGAGCTGGCGACGGCAACGCTACCGAGATCGAGATCGAGGAACCGAGCGAGGGCGGCGCGCAGCGGGCGCTGGCTGCCGTCCTCGGACTTGACGGCATAGCCGGTGCCGTCCGGCGCGACGGCACACAGGAGCCCTTCGGCGCCACCTTTCGCCACCCAGCCCGGTTGCAGGCGCATGAGATCGGTGTCGAGGGAGCCATCCCCGCCGACGAGCTCGGGATGCGCGCGCATCGCTGCGAGGATCCTGTCGGCGCCGTCGAGCGTGGGCAGACGAGAGAACGACGCAGCCATCCGCTCGAGCGGCAGCGCGAACGTCAATACGCCACAGCCGTCGACGGCCGTCGTCAGTTCCGTCGCCTCCGCAGCCCCGGCGACCTCCTTGCGCAGCTCCTGCTGGAGCGGATGCTCGGCGAGCCGGTAGCCGGCGGTCTCCCAGCCGCGCGCGCGGCACACGGCGAGGAAGGCCGCGTGCTTGCCCGAGCAGTTGTGGTGGATCGCGCCCTGCGCGCGGCCTTCCTGCTCCCCGCACTCGAGGTCGGCCTCGGTGGCACCAGCCTCTGCGAGCAGGCTGCGCACGGCCTCGATCTGCACCGGCTCGGCGTG
>JBKJWA010000043.1:0-6294 GCA_046716705.1 Gaiellaceae bacterium | reverse complement strand
GGCAGCTGATCGGCGGCGGCATCGCGATGGCCGTGATCGTGGCGACGTTCTTCTTCGTTCTGCCGCGTATCGCCGACTACCGCGACGTATGGGAGGTGGTCAAGAGCCTCACCTGGGAGTCGCTGCTCGCGCTGGCCGTGGCGTCGATCGTGAATGTCCTCACGTATGCGCCGCCGTGGCAGGCGGCGCTGCCGGGCCTCCGCTTTCGTCAGGCGTTCGTCGTCACGCAGGCCTCGACGGCGTCGACGTACGTGGCTCCGGGAGGCGCGGCCCCGGGCATGGCCGTCTCGTTCGCCATGCTCCGCGGCTGGGGGTTCAGCGGTCGGCCGGTGGCGCTGGCGGTGACGGTGACGGGCGTCTGGAACCAGGTCATCATCTTCGGCTTCCCGCCGATCGCGTTGTGGTTGCTCACGTCGGAAGGCGGCGACAACCCGCTCCTGCGCACGATGGCGCTCGTCGGTGCAGCGGTGCTGGGAGGAGTGATCGTCGGCCTGGTCGTCGGCTTCTGGAGCGCGCCGCTCGCGCAGAAGATCGGCGACCTCGCAGCACGTCTCGTGTCGTGGCTCAAGCACGTGGTGCGTCGCGGGCCCGTCAAGTGGAACGGCAAAGCCTTCGTGCGCTTTCGGCAGGAGACTATGGGGCTGCTCCGTCGCCGGTGGCACGTCATCACCCTGGCTACGCTTGCGGGCCACCTCAGCGTCTTCGCAGTGCTCCTCGTGTCGTTGCGGGTGCTCGGCGTCCCCGCGTCGGAGGTGACGTGGATCGAGGCATTCGCCGCGTGGTCCGTCATCCGGGTGCTCGGGTCGCTGCCGATCACGCCCGGCGGCCTCGGCATCGTGGAGCTGGGGCTGACGTCGCTGCTCGTCGGCTTCGGCGGCGGGCAGGCCGAGGTCGTGGCGGCCGTGCTGGCCTACCGCTTCCTGACGATCGTGCCCACCCTGCTGCTCGGCATGGCCGCAGCGGCGACGTGGCGCCGCCATCACCCCGGCGCGACGTAAGCCGTCGCCAGCTCGAGCTCGTCGGGACGAGCATGACCGGCATCATCAGCCGTCCTCCAAGGTGGCACACGCTGCCCTAGTACCGAAGCCCCTCGCCGCGGCGCAGGGTACCGATCGTCTGCCACAGGATGCCGAGGTCGTAGCGGGCTAGGCGCCACGCGCTCCATGTGCGGCACGCGTCCGCATACGCGAGGTCGAGATCGGCGTTCTCCGTCGGGTCGGGACGGCCTTTCTGCACCTGTGCAGGTCCGGTCCAGCCGGCCATCACGCGCATCCGGTAGTCGTCTCCAGCCGTGACTTGTTCTTGGACCATCGCCAGCGGCCACGGCCGAGGACCGACGAGGCTCATGTCCCCTCGCAGGATGTTGAAGAGCTGAGGCAGCTCGTCCAGATACCACGGCTTGAGGAGGCTCCGCCCGGTCCACGTGAGGTTCGCGGGGTCGGCTTCGTGCGTCCGCGACTGTCCCTCGCCGTGCGCCTTCTCCATGGCGCCACGCCGCAGGACGCGGAACTTCAGCAGGTCGAACTCGCGGCCCCGGGTCATGCGGCGCTCGCGGTAGAGCCACGGGCCGCGGGCTGACGGGTCGGTGAGCATCTCGAGTGCCATTGCAACGAGCACCGCTGCGAGCAGCGGTGACGCGAGCAGGAGCAAGGCCGCCGAGAGTGCCTTGTCGAGGACACGCTTCACGGGCCGGTAAGGGACGATGTCGCCCGCCATTGCGCTGACTACCCTAGGGGAGGAGGAGACGCGCTCGGGTGTGCTCGGGCGCGGATTCCCGCCGCGAGCCGAGTGCCGTCGCCATGCGCCTGGCAGGAATCGAACCTGCGGCCTCGCGCTCCGGAGGCGCGCGCTCTATCCCCTGAGCTACAGGCGCGTCTTCGCAGTCTACCGCCGGGTCTACAATGACTCTCTCATGGCGCCGCTCAAGGACGACCCTCTCAGTACCGATGGCGAAGCTGCCTCGCATCGCGCGCCCCCGGCGCCGGTCGCGCGGCGTCGAGGTCGTCACGCGGTCCGAGCCGCGGCTCACTGAGCTCAGCGCGAACGGTCTCACCTGGATCAACCTCTCCGTGCCGGACGCTGCGGTCTCCGAGGAGCTCGCCGAGCGCTTCGAGTGGCACCCGCTGGACATCGAGGACGTGCTGTCGAAGCGCCAGCGCCCGAAGATCGACGAGTACCCCGACTACCTGTTCGTCGTCCTTCACTTTCCGGTCTACGACAAGACCGTCCAGCGCCTGAACGCCGCCGAGCTCGACCTCTTCCTCGGCCACGGCTACCTCGTCACGCTGCCGAACGTCGAGCTCTTGCCCGTGACGAGGCTCTTCCAACGCTGCGTCGACGACGAGGAACTGCGGGAGGACATCTTCTCGAAGGGCTCGGGCTACCTCCTCTACCACGTGCTCGACGACCTCTTCGACTACTGCTTCCCCATCCTCGACAAGATGGGCCACAAGCTCGACACCGTCGAGGACGAGATGTTCGAAGGACACGCCGAGGAAGTCGTGCGCGACCTCTCCAACGTCAAGCAGGAGATCATCTCGTACCGGAAGATCATCAAGCCCGAACGCCAGACGCTGCGCGCGCTCGAGCGGCGGACCGAGCGCTTCCTGCCTGAGGAGCTCGACGTGTACTTCGACGACATCGTCGACTCGGCCGAGCGCATCTGGGACCTCCTCGACAACTACAAGGAAGTCGTCGAGGGCCTCGAGTCGACGAACGAGTCGGTCATCTCGCACCGCCACAACGAGGTGCTGCGTGTGCTCACGGTGTTCACGGTGCTCCTCTTGCCGCTCACGCTCATCGCGAGCGTGTTCGGCATGAACGTCGTCTACCCCGGTGAGGGCACGGACGAGGCGTTCTGGGTGATCCTCGGCCTCATGGTGGCGGTGATCGGGGGCCTTGCCGGGTTCTTCCGGTTGAAGCGCTGGCTCTAGCGAAGCAGGACGGCTGCGAAGACGGCCGCGAAGATCAACGCGTCGACAGCGACGAACAGCACGACCGCCCAGACCGGGACCCGCATGATGCGCTTTCCGCCCCCCGCGGCCAGCTCGCGGAGGCGGGCACTGATGGCCTCGTCGGGAACATACCCCGATGCGATCTCGTCGACTTCCCGCTTCTCGACGTCGATCGCCGCCGCGATCTCGCCGCGGGTCATCTTCGCCTCGAGCTTGCCGATCATCGATGCGTAGTCATCCACGCCGGGAGTATGGCGTAGCCTCCGCGACATGAAGCAGCTCTGGGCCCCGTGGCGGCTCGAGTACGTCGCCGGCGCCGACGAGGAAGAGGGCTGCATCTTCTGCCGCGCCGCCGCACCGGAAGCTGTCGGTCTTGTCGTCCACCGCGGGGAGGCCGCGTTCTGCCTGCTGAACAAGTACCCATACGCCTCCGGCCACCTGATGGTGGCCCCGTACAGGCACGTCGCCGGATACGCCGAGCTGACCGACGAGGAAGTCCTGGAACTGCACCGGCTGGCGGAGTCCGGAATGGGCGCGCTCGCCGAGACGTTCGCGCCGCAGGGCTACAACGTCGGCTGGAACCTCGGACGCATCGCCGGCGCCGCCGTCGTCGACCACGTGCATCTCCACGTCGTCCCGCGCTGGGCCGGAGACACGAACTTCATGCCCGTGCTCGCAGACGTGAAGGTGCTGCCGCAGCACCTCGACGAGACGCGGAAGGCGCTGGCCGACGCCTGGCCCGGCTAGCGGGCGAAACCGCCCCAGGTGCCGAGCTGCTTGGCGCCCATCGACGCAATCGCCTTCTGCGCCGCCTCGTCCGGATTGCCGTACGCGGTCACCCGCTGCACGTCCACGCAGCCCATGAAGCGGTCAGCCCACTTCGCCCCGAATGTCTTCACGTGGGAGACGGCGGCCGCTGAGTCCGCGTACTTCTCGTAGATGTGCACCGTGGAGCCGTCGTCCGAGATGAACCACTCGTAGTTGAGCGTTCCAGGTTCCTCGCTCTCCCCGGCGACCATCTCCTCCATGAGCTCCTTGAACGCGTCGAGCTCGCCGTCCTTGACCGCGCACTGCACGACCCAAGAGACCTGTCCGTCGATGCCGCCCATCTCACACTCCCTCGATCGCTGGGACTAGAGAATCTACGTCGCGCGGCTCCCGCGCCGTACGAAAGATACGTCGTGCTCGGCCTGACATTCACCCACGCCGACGGCGCTCGCGGGCCGGTCGACGGTAAGCGTCGCTGCAACGCCTCCAAAGAGCGGAGCGCAGCCAGCCGCGGCCAGTGCGCGAGAGAGCGGACGACGGGGGTCGAACCCGCGACACCTGGCTTGGGAAGCCAGTGCTCTACCACTGAGCTACGTCCGCAAGGGCGTCACGATAGCGGAGCGAAAAAGGGGAAGCGGCCGCCGCACAGCCGCCTCCCCGGCGGCGATTTTAACTACATCTTCTCCGGCGCCTCAACCCCCACGAGGTCGAGCGCGCGCGCGATGACGTTCCGGGTTGCCTTGCACAAGCCGAGCCGGAACGCCTGGGCGTCGCCCGCCTCGAGCACCCGATGGTGGTGGTAGAAGCGGTGGAAGTCGTCAGCGACGCGAATGGCGTACGTCGGCAGCGCGTGAGCCGCGCGGCGCTCGGTCGCCTCCGCGACGACGGCCGGAAACTCGACGAGCCGCTTCACGAGGCCACGCTCTTCGGGCGCGAGCTCAGACGGGACGTCGGTCGAAAGCTCGGCCGCGCCGGCGTTGCGCAAGATCCCGGCGATCCGCGCGTGCGCGTACTGGACGTAGTAGACGGGGTTCTTCTGCGTCTGCTCTGCCGCCAGGTGGACGTCGATCTCGATTGGCTGGTCGTGGCCTCGTGCGACGAGGTACCAACGGGCGGCGTCGCCCCCGATCTTCTCGATAAGCTCCTCGAGGAAGCCGACGTCGCCGCGGCGCTTGGCCATGCGCTTAGCCTCCCCTTGCTCGACGACGGACACGAGCTGGTAGATGAGCACCTCCACGCGGTCGGGATCGAAGCCGAGCAGCGCCGCGGCGGCTTGAAGGCGCCGCACGTAGCCGTGGTGGTCGGCGCCGAGCACGTAGATCGCCCGGTCGAAGCCGCGGGAGAGCTTGTCGAGCACGTACGCGATGTCCGCGGCGTAGTAGAGGTAGCTTCCGTCCGCCGAGCGGACGAGCGGCCGATCCTTGTCGTCGCCGTGCTTCGTCGTCGGCGCCCAGAGCGTTCCCTCGGCTTCGTACGTCTCGATCCGCTCGAGGGCGGACGGAATCTCGTTCTCGATGTCCGCTTGCCGCACCCACGTGTCGAAGCGGACACGCAGCCGATCGAGCTCCGCGCGGATCTCGGCCGTCATCAGCTCCACCGGATCGCCCTCGCGCGCCGCGATCCCCTCGACGTACTCGCCGCTGTAGCCGTCCTCAGGCGGCTCCTCCCCACGCCGGCGCGCCTCGACCGACTCGCGGAAGAGGTCGATCTGGCGACCGACGTCGTTGTAGTAGTACTCGCGCTCGACGTCGTGCCCGGCGAGCTCGAGCAGCCGTGCGACCGCGTCCCCGTACGCGCCGTTCCGGGCGGAGCCGACGGTCAGCGGCCCCGTCGGGTTCGCGGACACCATCTCCACCTGGATGCGCTGCTTGACGGCGGCAGAGCCTGCCCCGTAGCCCACGCCCCCCTCGAGGATCTCCGCGAGCGCCTCCCCGAACCACTCCGGCGCCAGCCAGAGATTCAGGAAGCCTGGTCCGGCGACCTCCGTGCGCTCGACCGCTCCGATGTCCGCCGCCCTCCCGGCGAGCTCCTCCGCAAGCTCCCGTGGCGTCGTTCCGGCCGGAGCCGCGCGCATCGCGATGTTCGTCGCATAGTCCCCGTGCTCGTCCTTCGCCGGCCGCTCCAGCTCGACCTGCGCGCCTGCGAGCTCGCTCAGCTCGGCCTCGAGCCGGCGCAGCGACTCAGCCGGCAACGGTCTCGCGCGGGGCGAAGTGGCTTTGGAGCGCGGCGAGCTCCTCGTCGGTGCCGACCGCGATGATGACGTCGCCCGCGTCGAACGAGCTGTCGGGGCTCGGCGTGGTGTCGAATGTCCCGTCCCTCCGCCGCACGCAGATGATCAAGGCGCCCGTCTGACGACGCACCCGAAGCTCCCTGATCGTTCGGCCCGCGCACCCAGAAGTCGGGGTCACCTCGAACTCCTCGAGCCTCGACCCCACACCCTCCTGCGTCGTCACGCTGTCGAGGAAGGCTGCAACCTGTGGGCGCAGCACGAGCTTCGCCATCGTGCTGCCGGCGGTCGCGAACGGCTGGGTGACACGATCTGCCCCCGCCCGCAGCAGCTTGCGGTGAGCCT
>JBKJWA010000042.1:0-3231 GCA_046716705.1 Gaiellaceae bacterium | reverse complement strand
TTCGGCTAGCACTCCGGGTTGGGAACGCGGGGTTCGGGGTCTTGGGGGCGGGGGCGGGCGTTGGGGCCCCGCCCGGCCAGACGGCCCTCTTCAACACGCACGAGGACGCCGTAGAGTGCGCCCGCTGCGGCGGCCGCATGGTGCGGACGGGTTCCTGCTACACGTGCAGGGACTGCGGCACCAACACCGGCTGCTCGTAACGAATTCAAGCTGTCTTAAGATCCCCGCGTGGAGCGCGACGACGACGTACGCGCGGCGTGCTTTGCTGCGCTCGACGTTCTACGTGCGCAATTCGGTGACGAGCTCCCCTACAAGGGTGGCCTCGATCGCAAGTTCGCCTTCCGCGGCAGACGTGTCCCGTTCCTGAATTACCAGAAGGGCATCTACCGAGCGGCTGTCCAGCGCGGACGCGCGGCTCTGGCGATCCAGACGAGCTGGAAGTCGCCGTACGGCGACGAGGTGGCCGACGACGGGTTTCTCTACGACTACCGCTCGGGCTCGCCCGACCAACCGGACAACCGGGCACTCCAGGCGGCGCACGAACTCCAAGTCCCGATCGCGTACTACGTGGGCACTGGACCGGGAATCTACCGAGTGCTCTATCCCTGGTATATCGAAGAAGACCTACGAGAAGGACGCAGAGTGCGCGTGTCGCCGGGCCGACGCATTGGGCCGATGGACGACCTCGAACCGCTGCCCATCGACGACTTGATCGAAAAACGCTATGCCGTGCGCGAGGTGCGACAGCGACTTCATCAGTCGCGATTCCGGCGGCGCGTGCTCCCCGCATATCGCATGCGGTGCGCGATCTGCCGCCTCAGAGAGGAGCAGCTACTCGACGCGGCACACATCCTTGGGGATCCCGATCCAAGAGGTGAGCCGGAGATTCCGAACGGGATGTGTCTCTGCTCGATCCATCACCGCGCGTTCGACCAGGACTTAGTTGGCGTCTCACCAGATCTTCGTGTTCACGTTTCACGTCGGTTGCTTGACGATGACGACGGCCCGATGCTGGATGTCCTCAAAGGCTTTCATGGAGCGACGCTCGACCCGCCCGCGAGGCGCATCTGGCGCCCCGACACCGATCGACTCGAGATACGGTTCGCCCGCTTTCAGTCGGCAGGATAGAGAGGTGCCAGTGCAAGCACAAACCGTCGTCGTCCACCTGGGCGAAGACGAGGTCTCACTGCTCATCGACGCTCTGGATTCACATGAGTACTGGCAGCTCTCTGAGCCGCACCAACGGAACGACGGATACTCGACGGTTGAGGACGGCGAGAGCGGCGAGATCGACGCAGTGCGCACGCTCATCGCCAAACTCGAAAAACCCTTACGCTCGCCGCATGAAGATATTCAACCTCCATGGCGATCCGGAGGATCACACCGAGGAGCGTGAGGGCTGGCGCTGCAAGGGCGCCGGGGTGGGCAGGCGCATCGGGTCCGAGCTGATCGGCGGCAGCATGTACGAGGTCGAGCCGGGCAACCGGCTCTGGCCGTTCCACACGCACCACGCGAACGAGGAGTGGGTGATCGTCCTCCGCGGCGAGCCCACGCTCCGCACGCATGAAGGAGAGCAGGTGCTACGCGAAGGGGACGTGGTCGCCTTCCCCCGCGGCAAGGAGGGCGCGCACCAGATCCGCAACGACACAGACGCGCCGATCCGCGTCCTCATGGTGTCGACCATGATCGCGCCGGAGATCGTCGAGTACCTCGACACCGGCAAGGTCGGCGCGCGCAGCGTCGCCGGCGAGCGGATCGTGTTCGCCCGCCCGGGGCCAGAGCTCGAGTACTGGGAAGGCGAAGACTAGGCGGCGCCGGGTATATTGAGATCAATATGCGTGACATCGGGGGTCTCGTGCGAGATGCTCGTCGGCAGGCCGGACTGACGCAACGCGACCTGGCTGGTCGGGCGGGCACGTCACAACCCACCGTCGCCGCTTACGAGGCGGGTCGGCAGATTCCCACGCTGAACACACTGGAACGACTACTGGTCGCGTGTGGACGCGAGCTCGTCGTGACCGCCAAGCCGGGTCGCGTGGCGCCGCACGCTGCCCTTCTGACTCGAAACCGGGGACGCATTCTCAGGCTTGCACGAGCGCACGGCATCACCAACGTGCGCGTCTTCGGATCAGTCGCACGCGGCGACGCCGGTGCATCGAGCGATGTCGACCTTCTTGTCGAGCTCGAATCGGATCGAACTCTTCTCGATGTTGTTGCATTCTCGGACGCCGCGACCGGCATGCTCGGTGTGGACGTGGACGCCGCCACACCAGACATGCTGAAGCCACGGGTGCGCAGGGCCGCTCTGGCGGATGCGCATCTCTGTGACGCGCGGCGATGCGGAGCGCCTAAGGGACGTCCTGGAGGCCGCCGGACGCATTCGGAGGCACCGCAGCCGTGCCGGCGTCGTACCGAAGGATCTCCTGTCCGATGCAGTCAAGTACCAACTCGTTGTCATCGGCGAGGCGGTCAAGGGCGTCGGGACGACAACACGAGCTCAGCAGCCGGAGGTCAGCTGGCAGAAGATCGCCGGTCTCCGTGATCTACTCGCCCACGAGTACTTCCGCGTCGACTCGAGGCACGTCGACGACATCGTCGACCTCGAGTTGAGCGACCTGGAGCGCGCGGCACGCCAGCTGCTCTCCGAGTACCCATCTCAATAGGAGCCTCGTAGAATCGCCCGGTGCATCGCGACGACGACGTCCGCGCAGCGGCGCGTGGGAGCGGCAGGACGTAGGCGCGTTCGTCGACTGCTTCACCGAGGACGCCCTGTACGCGTTGGGCCGTTGGGCGGCCCGCTGCCGGGCTGATCCCCTAGGCTCCCGGCATGGAGATCTTCAACCTCAACAGCGACGAGTGGGACGGGACGAGGGACCGCGAGGGCTGGCGCATCAACGCCGCGCTTGTCGGCCAACGCATCGGCGGTGAGCTGATCGGCGCGACCATGTCCGAGGTCGAGCCAGGCGACAGGCTCTGGCCCTACCACACGCATTACCTGAACGAGGAATGGGTGATCGTGCTCCGCGGCGAGGTCATCGAGTACCTCGACACCGGAAAGATTCTCGCCAAGGGCGTCGACGACGAAGACATCATGTTCGCGAGGCCCGGACCCCCGGTCGAGTACTGGGAAGGCGAGAACTAGCCCTCCGCGACGCTCTGATTAACCGGGCCGCAGAGACTTCGCTCCGATGAGAGGTTCATCCGAGTGTGCGAGCGTACTCCTGCTTGAAG
>JBKJWA010000041.1:0-6730 GCA_046716705.1 Gaiellaceae bacterium | reverse complement strand
AAGCGCTGACCGCCGAACTGCGCCTTGCCGCCCAGCGGCTGCTGGGTGACGAGCGAGTACGGGCCGGTCGAGCGCGCGTGAATCTTGTCGTCGACGAGGTGGAGCAACTTGAGGATGTACATGTGGCCGACGGTGACCTTCTGATCGAAGGGCACGCCGGTGCGGCCGTCGAAGAGCCGCACCTTCCCCGAGCAGCGCCTTCCTGGAGGCCGCTTGAGGTCGACCTTCATCTTGATCGGCGAGTCCGGGTTCTGCTCGACCCACGCGCAGAGCGCGTCGTCGACGTCCTCCGGCGTCGCGCCGTCGAACACGGCTGACGCGACGGGCGTCGCGCCGTCCGCCTTCCCGTTCTCGCCGAAGACCCCGTGGGCGGCGGCCCAGCCGAGGTGTGTCTCGAGGATCTGGCCGATGTTCATACGGCTGGGAACGCCGAGCGGGTTGAGCACGACGTCCACGGGCGTCCCGTCCTCGAGGAACGGCATGTCCTCGTCGGACACGATCTTCGCGATCACGCCCTTGTTGCCGTGACGGCCCGCGAGCTTGTCGCCCTCGGCGATCTTCCGCTTCTTCGCGACGTACACGCGGACGAGCTCGTTCACGCCCGGCGACAGGTCGTCGCCGGCGGCGCGCGAGAACGTCTTCACGTCGATCACCTTGCCGCCCTCGCCGTGCGGGACCTTGAGCGACGTGTCGCGCACTTCCTTCGCCTTCTCCTTGAAGATCGCGCGGATGAGCTTCTCCTCCGCCGTCAGCTCGGTCTCGCCCTTGGGGGTGACCTTGCCGACGAGCAGGTCGCTTCCCGTCACCTCGGCGCCGACGCGGACGATGCCGCGCTCGTCGAGGTCCTTGAGCGACTCCTCCGAGCGGTTGGGGATGTCGCGCGTGATCTCCTCGTCGCCGAGCTTCGTCGCCCGTGCGTCGATCTCGTACTCGTGGATGTGGATCGAGGACAGCATGTCCTCCTTCACGAGCCGCTCGGAGATGACGATCGCGTCCTCGAAGTTGTAGCCCTCCCACGGCATGAAGGCCACGAGGAGGTTCTTGCCGAGCGCGAGCTCGCCCTCCCTCGTGGACGACCCGTCTGCGAGCACGTCGCCCGCCTTCACCTTGTCACCCAGCTTCACGATCGGGCGCTGGTGGATGAGCGTGCCCTGGTTCGACCGCATGAACTTCACGAGGTCGTACGAGTCACGGTCACCGTCCCGCGTCGAGACGACGATGCGCTCGGCGTCGACGTCTGTCACCGTGCCGGCGCGGCTCGTGATGACGACGTCGCCCGTGTCGATGGCCGCGCGGTACTCGAGGCCCGTGCCGATGAGCGGCGGCTCGGTGATGAGGAGCGGCACCGCCTGGCGCTGCATGTTCGAGCCCATGAGCGCGCGGTTCGCGTCGTTGTGCTCGAGGAACGGGATGAGCGCGGTCGCCACGGAGACGATCTGCGCCGGGTCGACGTCCATGTAGTCGACGGTCTTCGGGTCGGACATGACCGCCTCGCCCTCGCGCGAGCGGCAGAGCACCTGCGCGTGGTCGAACTTCCCCGTCTTGAAGTCGAACCGCTCGGACGCCTGGGCGATCGTGTACTGGCCCTCCTCGGCGGCGTCCAGGTAGACGATCTCGTCCGTCACCTTGCCGCCCTGAACTTTCCGATAGGGCGTCTGCACGAAGCCGAACTCGGAGACGGTGGCGTACGACGCCAGGGAGCCGATGAGGCCGATGTTCGGGCCTTCGGGCGTCTCGATCGGGCACATGCGGCCGTAGTGCGTCGGGTGGACGTCGCGGACCTCGATCGGCGCCCTTTCACGGGTGAGCCCGCCGGCGCCGAGCGCGCTGAGGCGTCGACGGTGCGTGAGGCCGGCGAGCGAGTTCGTCTGGTCCATGAACTGCGAGAGCTGCGACGAGCCGAAGAACTCCTTCAGCGCCGCCACGACCGGCCGGATGTTGATGATCGTCTGTGGGGTGATCGCGTCCACGTCCTCGGTCGTCATACGCTCGCGGACGACGCGCTCCATGCGGTAGAGGCCTACGCGGAACGCCTCCTGGATCAGCTCGCCGACCGTGCGGAGCCGGCGGTTGCCGAAGTCCTCGTACTCGTCCAGCTCGCCGCGGATCGGGTCGCGGGACATGCCTGCCGCCTCGGCGGCGTAGTCCTTCGCCTCCTCGTCGACTCCCAGGGTCTTCGGCAGGCCGACGAGCCGCTTGACGAGGGCGACGATGTCCTGCGTCGTCAGCACGCGTGTCCCGTCGGGAACGTCGACCTCGAGACGCTGGTTGAGCTTGTAGCGGCCGACCTTGGTGAGGTCGTAGCGCTTCGGGTCGAAGAACAGCGACTTCAGGAGGTTGCGGGCGTTGTCGAGCGTCGGCGGCTCACCGGGCCGCTGCTTCTTGAAGACCTCGATCAGCGCCTCCTCCTCACGCGTCGACGGGTCCTTCTCCAGCGTGTTGGCGATGTAGACGGAGTTGTCGAAGAGCTCGAGGATCTTCTCGTTCGTCGACATGTCGAGCTTGAACCCGGTGGACAGGTCCTCGGCGGGCAGGGCACGCAGAAGCGTCGTCACCGGAAGCTTCCGCTTGCGGTCGATGCGCGCGTAGACGATGCCCTTCTTGTCGATCTCCAGCTCGAGCCACGAGCCGCGGGCGGGCATGAGGTTCGCCGCGAACACCTGCTTCGTCGCATCCTTCGGCTCCATGAGGTACGCGCCGGGGCTACGAACGAGCTGTGTGACGATGACGCGCTCGGTGCCGTTGATGATGAACGTGCCCTGGTCGGTCATCATGGGGAAGTCGCCCATGAAGACGCGCTGCTCGCGGATCTCGCCCGTTTCCGTGTTGACGAAGCGGACGATGATCGAGAGCGGCACCTGGTACGTGAGGTCCTTTTCGCGGCACTCCCTGATCGAGAACGGCGGCTCGCCGAACTCGTACTCCCCGAACTCGACGGCGAGCGTGCCGGTGTAATCCTCGATCGGCGAGATGTCCGCGATCGTCTCGCGGAGCCCCTCCTCCATGAACCACTTGAAGGAAGTCTTCTGGATGTCGATGAGGTTCGGTAGATCGAGGACGTGCTTCAGGCGCGAGAAAGATTTGCGCGCGCTAGGCGCAGCGAGGGTGCTGCTCAACTTGGGCGCCTCCCGTTTCGAGATGGTCGTGATCGCAGGCGAAACTGCCGGACGTCGGCGGAACTCGGAAGAGTAGCGGAAATAGCCCCCGGAAGTCCAGTTGGCTAACGCCTTGGACTTCCGGGGGGAAGACCCGCGTCGACTACTTCAGCTCTACCGACGCTCCCGCTTCTTCCAACTGACCCTTGACCGAGTCGGCCTCGTCCTTCGCGACGCCCTCCTTGACGGCGCTCGGGGCGCCGTCGACGAGGTCCTTCGCCTCCTTGAGGCCAAGGCCGGTCACCGCGCGGACGACCTTGATCACCTGGATCTTCTTGTCGCCGGCGCCCGTGAGCACGACGTCGAACGCGGTCTGCTCCTCGGCGGCCTCGCCGGCGCCCGGGGCGGCAGCGCCCGGAGCCGCGACGGCCACCGGAGCGGCGGCGGTGATGCCCCACTCGTCCTCGATCTTCTTCTTGAGCTCGACGAGCTCGAGCACGGACATCTTGCCGAGCTCCGTGAACACCTTGTCCACTCCTGTTGCAGCGGCCATCTACTCCTCGCTTTCTCGATCCTCGGAAGCCTGATCGGCATCCTCGGAAGGGGTTTCCACTTCTTCGTCAGCGGCGGGTTCGTCGGCCTCCGGCTCAGGCGCCTCTTCCTCGACCGCTTCGTCCTCCTCGCCGCCGAGCTGGTCGATCCGCGCCTGCAGGAGGCCGTGGAGATCCTGCAGCGGTGCGGTGAAGAGCCCGACGATCGCGTACAGCGGAGCGGCGACGGCGCCCAGCACCTGGCCACGAAGCAGGTCGAGAGGCGGCAGCTTCGCGAGCTCCTCGACCTCCTCGGCGGTCATCACGCGGCCTTCGAGCAGGCCTCCGCGAACCGCGAGCACCTTCGTGGTGCGCGCAGTGTCGGCGAGAGCCTTCGCCACGGCCACCGGATCGCCGTCTGTCTCCAGGAAGGCGATCGCCGTGGGGCCGTCGAGCAGCGCGAGCACGGCATCGGCGCCGGCTGCCTCGGCGGCACGCCGCGTCAGCGAGTTCTTGACGACGCTGAACCTCGCGCCGTGCTGCAGGAGCTCGCCGCGGAGCGCGTCGATCTCCTTCATCGTCAGGCCGCGGTAGTCGGCGACGATGAGCGTCTCGGTCGCCTGCAGGCGCTCCGTGAGCTCTCCGACGATCCTCTCCTTGTCACTCTTCAGCATCGCGCTCCTCCGTCAGATGACTCGACCCGCACTGAGGCGGGCCGGAGCGAGCGCGTGAGCGCAACTCTCGACTCACCTCGGCTGGGCTTCTGCGCGCTGCCTCTTAAAGGAAACGAGCGCGCGGCCAGCGGTCTTCGGCGGGTCAGGTCTGTGTCAGCCGCTAACTGTAGCCTCTTCCAGTTCCTCAACGATACCGCGGGTCTTCGCCGGGTCGATGTGAATGCCCGGGCCCATCGTCGTCGAGACCGTGATCGTCTCGATGTAGCGGCCCTTCGCCGCAGCGGGCCTCGCCCGGATGATCTCGTCGATGACGGCGGCGTAGTTCTCGACCAGCCGCCGCAATTCGAAGCTCTTCTTGCCGATCGAGAGATGGACGTTCGCGCCGCGGTCGGTGCGGTACTCGAGCTTGCCGCCCTTCGTGTCGGAGACGGCCTTCGCGATGTCGAAGGTCACCGTCCCCGTCTTCGGGTTCGGCATCTTGCCGCGCGGGCCGAGAATGCGGCCGAGCTTGCCGACGACACCCATCATGTCCGGGGTCGCGATCGCGACGTCGAAGTCGTCGAAGCCGCCCTCGATCTTCGTGGCGAGGTCGGCCGCGCCGACGAGGTCCGCGCCGGCGGTCTCGGCCTCCTTCGCCTTCTCGCCCTCGGCGAAGACGGCGACACGCACTTCCTTGCCGGTGCCGTGCGGCAGCATGAGCGTGCCGCGGAGCTGCTGCTCCGCGTGGCGGACGTTGAGGCCGAGCCGGAAGTGCGCCTCGACGGTCTCGTCGAACTTCGCGTCCTCGAAGCCCTTGAGCATCCCGAACGCCTCGACCGGCGAATACGTGCGCTCGCGGTCGATCTGCTCGCGCGCGCTCCGGTACTTCTTGCCATGGGAGCTCATGAGACCTGCATCCCTTCGACCTCGACGCCCATCGAGCGCGCGGTACCGGCAATGACCTTCATCGCCTGCTCGACGTCACGCGCGTTGAGATCCTCGAGCTTCGTCTCGGCGATCTGGCGCACCTGCGCCTGCGAGAGGCGGCCGACCTTCTCGCGGTTCGGCTCCCCCGAGCCCTTGGCGATGCCGAGCGCCTCCTTGATGAGGACGGCGGCCGGCGGCGTCTTCGTGATGAACGTGAACGAGCGGTCCTCGAAGACCGTGATCTCTGCGGGGATGATGCGCCCGTTCTCGTGCTGCGTCTGCGCGTTGAACGCCTTGCAGAACTCCATGATGTTCACGCCGTGCTGGCCGAGCGCAGGTCCGACCGGCGGCGCAGGGTTCGCCTGCCCCCCGGGGATCTGCAGCTTGATGAGCGTGAGGATCTTCTTCGCCATGGTGAGTCGTCAGTCGAGCTTCTTGACCTGGTCGAAGGCGAGCTCGACCGGAACCTGGCGCTCGAAGATGTCGACGAGCACCTTGAGCTTCTGCTGCTCGGGATTGACCTCGACGATCTCGCCGTCGAAGTCCGAGAGCGGGCCGGAGGTTACCTTCACGGACTCGCCCAGCGTGAACTCGACCGTCGAGCGCGCCCGCTCGGCGGTGGCCGTGCCGGTTTGCAGCAGGCGATCGACATCACCCTGTTGCAGCGGAACGGGCTTGCCGGCCGGCCCCGCGAACCCCGTGACGCCCGGCGTATTCTTCACGACGCCCCAGCTGTCGTCGTCGAGGTTCATGTTCACGAGCACGTAGCCGGGGAGGATCCGCTTCTCGATCTGGACCTTCTGGCCCTCCTTCGTCTCGATCACGTGCTCGGTGGGAACGACGACGCGGCGGAAGCGCTGGCGCTGCCCCATGGAGTCGATGCGGTGCTCGAGGTTGGCCTTCACCTTCTTCTCGTGGCCGGAGTAGGTGTTGATGACGTACCAGCGGAACATGCGCGAGATCTCCGGCTAACGGAGGAAGATGTCCTGGACGAGGTTCCTGAACACGATGTCGGCGACCCAGATGTACGTGCCGACGATGACGCAGGCGATGATGACGACGAGCGTGCCCTGCATGACGTGCGACTGAGTCGGCCATTCGACCTTCCTCAGCTCGCCCCACGACTCGGCGACGAACCGCTTCGAGCCCCGGTCATCCTTGCGGCGCGATCCCGTCTGGGTCTTCGACGGAGCGGCCGCCGGGCGCACCTGCGCCGCGCGCGAGGGCGCGCCGGCCTGGCCGGCCGACTCGGCCTGTGCCTGGCGGCGCGCACGCCGCTGCGATCGCGTCATCTTGGCCATCGTCCTGCGCTATCTCGTTTCGCGGTGAGGCGTGTGCTTGCCGCACCAGCGGCAGTACTTGGAGAACTCGACGCGGTCCGGCGAGTTCCGCTTGGATTTCTGTGTCTGGTAGTTACGCCTCCTGCACTCCGTGCAGGCAAGCGTGATTGCGACTCTGACTCCGGTTGCCATGTCTCTCCGTACGTACGCAGGACGATAGCGGCGGCAGGACTCGAACCTGCGAC
>JBKJWA010000040.1:0-5099 GCA_046716705.1 Gaiellaceae bacterium | reverse complement strand
GCGTCGCTGGCGGAAACCGGCCGGCAGCTTGGGTTGTCGCCCGATCGCGTCCGTGAGCTCGAGCACACCGCGCTCGAGCAGCTCGCCGTCAACCGCGAGGTGGAGGGACTTCGCGAGGCTGCCTGACGGCAACCGGCCCCCTGGAGAGGAGTTGCTGATGCAGGGAATCGCACCGTGCCTGTGGTTCGACACGGAAGGAGGGGAGGCAGCGAGGTTCTACACGTCGGTCTTTCCGAGCTCGAGGATCGTGAACGTCACCCACTACGGTGCTGCCGGGACCCGTGAGGAAGGCATGGTGATGACCGTCGAGTTCGAGCTGAACGGACAGAGGCTCATCGCACTGAACGGCGGCCCCGAGTTCACGTTCAGCGAGGCAGTCTCGCTGCATGTGAGCTGCGAGAGCCAGGAAGAAGTCGACTTCTACTGGGCCGCTCTCTCGGACGGCGGGGAAGAGAGCGTGTGCGGATGGCTCAAGGACCGGTTCGGCGTCTCGTGGCAGATCGATCCCGTCCGGCTTCAGGAGCTGATCGAGGATCCGGATCCCGCCCGGGCCGAACGCGCGATGCGGGCGATGCTCCAGATGAAGAAGATCGACATCGCGGAGCTCGAGCGGGCTGCGGACGGCGTCTAATCGACGCGTAGCCGAGGGCACAGAGAATCAGCAAGAAGTGCCGGTCAGCCGCGGCGGTGCTGCAGTTGCGCGCGGTGCGCGCGGCTCACCTGTCGCAGTTCATGGTGGTGAAGCTCTCACTCCCTGCTCTCACACGTGACGGTCAGGACGACGTTGCCGGTCTTCTGCCAGGTGTCCACGTACCGGTGCGCCTCGGCCACGTCCTCGAGCGGGTAGGTGCGGTCGATCACGGCGCGGTACTCGCCGGTCTCGAGCAGCCGCTTGAGGAAGAGGAGATCCTCCTTCTCGTACCGCGGCCATGCCGCGACTACCCTCCGGTTGCTCCAGCGGGTCAGGAGGACGCCCAACACGTTCCACAGCCCGTCGGTGAGCACGAACCTCCCGCCGGGGACGAGGGATCCGCGGTACCGCAACCCAACGATCTTCCCGACCGCGTCGACGATCACGTCGTACTTCTCGCCGCGCTTCCTGAAGTCCTCGCGCTCGTAGTCGACGACGACGTCGGCGCCGAGCGAGCGCACGAGCTCGACGTTCTTCGTCCCGCACACAGCCGTGACGTGCGCACCGAGGTGGCGTCCGAGCTGCACGCACGCCGTTCCGCACGAGCCCGACGCGCCGTACACGAGCAAGCGCGTGTCCTTGCCGACGCGCCCACGGCGCAGGGCGAACAGCCCCTGGTATGCGCCGTCGATCACGGCCGCTCCCTCCTCGAAGCTCAGCGCGTCCGGCAGGTGTGCGACCAGACGGCTCTCGCGGACGGTCACCAGCTCTGCGTTCGCACCGTGGTTCTTCATCCCGAACACGCGGTCACCGACGCCGAACTCGGCCACCGCCGACCCGACCGACTCGACCTCGCCGGCGAACTCCATCCCGAGCGTCGTCCACTTCGGGCGGAAGACGCCGATCCTGAGACGCCAGGGGATCGGCTCGGCACGCCGCACGTGGCAGTCGGTCTGGTTGACCGTCGTCGCGCGCACGCGCACGAGCAGCTCGTCGTCAGCGGGCACCGGCGCGGGGACGTCTTCGATACGCAGCACGTCCGGCGGGCCGAACCGGTCGTGCACGACCGCCCTCATCTCGGCCTTCCTCCGTTCAGCGTCAGGACGACGTTTCCGGTCTTCTGCCCCGTTTCGACGTACGTCATCGCCTCGACGACGTCCTCGAGCTGCTCGTCGCCGTAAGCCTCAAGAGCACCGACGCTCTCATGCCCTCATCACGATACTCGTGAAATGATCGTGCCTCGGCCTAGACTCCGGCGATGCCACGGGTGGGGATGCATCACGTCGACATCGTCGTGTCCTCCCTCGACCGGAGCCTGACCCTCTATCGAGAGCTGCTCGAGCCGCTGGGGTATCGGTACGCGGCCGAGTTCGTCGGCGAGCGCGGCGAGCCGATCTGGTACCTCGACGGCGACGGAGTCGGCGTCTCGCTAGGGATCCGCGAGGCGCAGTCTCCCGGAGAACACGACAGGTACGCCGTCGGGCTCCACCATCTCGCCTTCGAGGCCTCCTCGCGTGAGCTCGTCGACGAGCGGTACAGGTGGGCCCTGGCCCAGGGTCTCGACATCGAGAACGAGCCGCAGGAGTGGCCGTACGTCCCCGGCTACTACGCGACGTTCTTCCACGACCCCGACGGGATCAAACTCGAGGTCGTCCACGTGCCCTGATCAGGGCCGCGTCAGGAAGAAACGCTTGTCGCTCGCGAGGTGCGGCGCCCACGTGAGACGGTCCGCGTCCGCGAAGCCGAGGTATGCGCGGAGCGCCGCGCGCATCGCATCGACGAAGCCGTCGGCGCGGCGCGGCGCGAAGCCGGCCTCCCACCAGAGGCCGAGTACCCGCCCGGGCCCGCCGGAACGGTCGATCCGCGGCTCGATGCGGCCGACGAAGCGCTCGCGGAAGAGGATCGGCAGCACGTAGTAGCCGAAGCGCCGCTTCTCGGGAGGGTGGAAGAGGTCCCACACGTAGTCGAACTCGAACAGGGTGCCGAGGAGCCCGCGGTCCCAGACCAACGGATCGAACGGTGAGAGGAACGCGACGGACGGCGGCGGCTCCACCGGCGCGGCCAGCAACTCGACCTCGTCGCGGATGACGAAGCGCTTCCCTCGTACGCCTTCGACCTCGACGGGAACGAGCTCGCCGTCCTCGATGAGCTGCTCCCGCAACACGGTCCTCCCCGGATATTCGGGAAATCTCGAGTCAGGCTTCGCCGGGCCGAGGCCGCCGAAGACGTCTCCGCCGCTCGAGGCGCCGAGCAGACCGTGCGCGCGGTAGCGCGACAGCATCTTGTGCCGGAGCTGGTCGTGCAGCGGAACTTCGCGGGCGAGCACGTCCTTCGGCAGCAGCCGTTCGATCAGGTCGTAGTAGCGACGGTTGCCCTCGCGTCGCGCCAGGCCGAGGACGCCGGTGACCGTGTACGCCTCGAGTACCGCCCGCACGACGTTCGTCTTCACGCCGAACCAGTCCACGGTCGCTCCACGCTCGCGCTCGAAGTCGAGTGCGGACAGCGGGCCGTCGATGCGGACTCGCTCGAGCACCCGTTCGGCTGCCTCGGCGTTCTCGGCGAGGACTCGCCGCGAGCTCCGGCTCGACGTTCCCCGGAACCAGGGGTAGTCGCTCGCGAGGATGAGGGACAGGCCCTTGTTGATTGCCTCGAACAGTTCGCGCTGCGCGTAGAGCTCGTCGCACCACGCGGGCTCATAGTCTGCGACGCGCGCATGAAGCACGAGGTCGTGGCTTCGGCCCGCCACTGAGATCGGGTCGTACTGGATGGACCCGAACTGCCGGAGGAAGTCGAGCACGGCGTCGGGCCCGCCGTGCATGGAACGGGCCGGCGCGAGCAAGTGGCGCGTGACGAGGAAGCGCCGTGCGGCCTCCGCGGTGACCTTCACGGACGGGACGCTACCGTGAGTCACAGGCGGCTCTATAGTCGCGAGCGTGGGTCGGGCTGTCGTCGCCGTCGCCGTCCTCGTCTTGTTCGCGGGGGCGGGCCGCGCGAACGCCACACCACCGAGCGTCACCATCTCCGCGACCGCAACCGAGGGCGCAGCGCCGCTCCTGGTGACGTTCACAGCGCACGGCGATGCCGTCTCGTACCACTGGCAGCTCGGCAACGGGAAGACGGCGAAAGGCCCCGCCGCGAGCGCGACGTACGGCCCTGGCTCATGGACCGCGTCGGTGATCGCGACAGCCTCCGACGGCTCGACGGCGCAGGCGTCGGTTGACGTGCGCTCCGTGGCGATCAGGCTGCGTCGGACGGAGGGGAGCCACTACTGGGAGCCGGCGCTCTTTCGAGGCATCGTGGTGCCGGCCTTGGCCGGCGAGTCGATCGGGTTGTACGTGCGCGGAAGCGGGATCGCTGCGACGCGCGCGGCACCTGATGGCACGTTCGAGCTACGTGTGCGGCGCCTGCGCACCCCCGGCCCCTACGAGGCACGGTCGCCGCTCGCCTCGTCGAGGCCGGTCTTCCTGAATGTCCATCCCGTGCTGAGGATGTCGTTCGTCGCTACGCGCGGCGTCGGGGCGCGGCTCACCGCACGTGTGTGGCCGGCTGCGGCAGGCGGGCTCGACGCCCGCGTCTACTGCGCTCGAGAGCTCGTGCGCGGGATGCGTGTCGCGGGCGAGGCGGACTTCGCTGTCTCGACCGACTGCCCGGTCGGGTACCGCGCGGTCGTTCGGCTACGTCCGACGCAGGGGTTGCTGGCGGAGGCGGAGGCTGCCCGCGCGACGGTCGTCAGCGTGAGCCGCGCGCTCGGGGTAGGGGATCCGAGCGACCGGAGTGTCGTGTTTCGGCACTACCCGGGGCTTGGGTACCGGTTCCAACCGCTACTGAGTTTCGCGGCGCTGAACGAGAACGTGTCCCAGCGGCGGGCTTACGCAGCGCGCCGGATCGCCGCAGCGCTGCTCGGACGCGCCGTTCGAAGCGGCGACGCCCTCTACTGGGAGTACGACTTCTCGTACCAGGGCGGCCCGGCGCCTTGGCGGTCGGGGTTTGCGCAGGCGGTAGCCGCACAGGCGCTCGCGCGCGCAGGCGCCTTGCTCGGTGAGCCGTTGCTCGGCGCCGCCGCGGACGCGGCGTTCCGGGGGCTCCGCCCGACGCTGTTGCTACCGATCGGGGGCGGGTTGTGGATCCGTGAGTACGGCTTCACGCAGCAGGTCATCCTCAACGCTCAGCTGCAATCGATCCTCTCGCTCGAGTCGTACGCGGCGTTCGCGAAAAGCGCCGCCGTTCGCGGCGTCATACGGGAGCTGATCGTCGCGACGCGGAGGCTGTTGCCGCACTTCGACGTCGGTTGCTGGGCGCGCTACCAGCTCGCTGGGCCCCCCGCCAGGCTCGGCTACCAGATCTATCACGTCGACCTGTTGCGACGGCTCGCCGTGAGGCGCTCGGAGCCGATCTGGAGCAGGACGTACGTACGCTGGCTCCGTTGTCTGCCCTAACGAGGTGATTCGCGATGGCTGAGAGGAAGCCC
>JBKJWA010000039.1:0-3766 GCA_046716705.1 Gaiellaceae bacterium | reverse complement strand
GACCCGGATCTCGTCGTGCCCGACCCGACGCTCGCCATCGGCGAGGGCGCGCTCGTGCCGTGGTCGGTGATGAACTCGAACTTCTACGAGTCGGTGATCCAGGGCATCGCCGACCGCTACGAGGTCGACCTGGAGACGCCCTGGGCCGACCTGCCCGAGGAGCAGCGTGACCTCTTCCTGAACGGCACGGATGGCGAGCGCGTTTATGTCCAGTACCGCAACCGCATGGGCCGCAAGCGCTCGTACATGCTGTCGTTCGAGGGCATCACGAAGAGCCTCGAGCGGCGGTACCGGGAGACCGACTCCGGTCAGATCCGCGAGCGCATCGAGGAGTACATGAGCTTCCGCGCGTGCCCGGCCTGCGATGGCGCGCGCTTGAAGCCCGAGGTGCTAGCCGTCACGATCGGCGGCCGCAACATCCATGACCTGACGAAGTTGTCTGTGGCTGCAGCGCTCGACTTCCTCGACTCGCTCGAGCTGACAGAGGTGGAGCAGCTGATCGGAGCGCGCATCGTGAAGGAGATCCGGGAGCGGCTGACGTTCCTTGCCGACGTCGGCGTCGGCTATCTCACGCTCGACCGCGCCGCCTCGACGCTGTCCGGGGGCGAGGCGCAGCGGCTGCGGCTGGCAACGCAGATCGGCTCACAGCTCGTGGGGGTGCTCTACATCCTCGACGAGCCGTCGATCGGCCTCCACCAGCGGGACAACGGCCGGCTGATCGGGACGCTCGAGCGGCTGCGCGACCTCGGCAACACCGTGCTCGTGGTGGAGCACGACGAGCAGATGATGCGCGCGGCCGACTGGCTCGTCGACATGGGGCCGGGCGCGGGCGAGCACGGCGGCCACGTGGTTGCCGAAGGCCCTGCGAAGAAGGTCGAGCGTGTCGCCGGTTCCGTTACCGGCCAGTTCCTGTCCGGCGCGCGAGAGATCTCAGTGCCGGAGCGGCGGCCACTCGACAACGGCACGTTCGTCGTGCGCGGGGCGCGCATGCACAACCTCAAGGGCATCGACGTCGAGTTTCCCGTCGGCAAGCTCGTGGCCGTCACCGGCGTCTCGGGCTCCGGCAAGTCGACGCTCGTCAACGAGATCGTCTACAAGGCGCTCGCCAACCGGCTGCACCGGATGCGCATCAAGCCCGGCGACCACGACTCGGTCGAGGGCATCGACTGCTTCGACAAGGTGATCGACATCGACCAGTCGCCGATCGGCCGCACGCCGCGGTCGAACCCGGCCACGTACACCGATCTCTTCACGCCCATCCGCGAGCTCTACTCGCTGACTCCTGAGGCCAAGGTGCGCGGCTACAAGCCCGGCCGCTTCTCGTTCAACGTGCGCGGCGGGCGCTGCGACACGTGCAAGGGCGACGGACAGATCAAGATCGAGATGCACTTCCTGCCCGACGTCTACGTGCCGTGCGAGACGTGCCACGGCCGCCGCTACAACCGCGAGACGCTCGAGGTGCGATTCAAGGGCAAGGCGATTGCAGACGTGCTGGAGATGTCGGTCGAGGAGGCGCTCGAGTTCTTCGCGAAGATCCCGAAGCTCAGGCGCAAGCTCCAGACACTCCACGACGTCGGGCTCGACTACGTCAAGCTCGGGCAGCCGGCGACGACGCTCTCCGGCGGCGAGGCCCAGCGCGTGAAGCTCGCGAAGGAGCTGTCGAAGGTGGCGACGGGGAGGACGCTCTACATCCTCGACGAGCCGACGACGGGCCTGCACTTCGCCGACATCGAGAAGCTGCTCGAGGTGCTCCAGCGGCTCGTGGACGCCGGCAACACCGTGCTCGTGATCGAGCACAACCTCGACGTCATCAAGCAGGCCGACTGGATCGTCGACCTCGGCCCGGAAGGCGGTGACGAGGGGGGAGAGGTGATCGCTGCAGGGACACCCGAGCAGGTGGCCGAGGTCGAGGGCTCGTACACGGGCGCGTACCTGCGCGACCTCCTGCCCGCCGTCGCGGCGGCCGCCGCCTGACGTGAAGCAGGCGACGCTCGACCGGATCGCACCTCTGCTGGACGTGCTTCGCGCCCATCCTGCGCTCTCCGAGGTCCGCCCGACGGAGTTCGAGCTCGACGGCCGTGAATTCCTGCACTTTCACGAGGACGAAGGGGGAGCCGTCGCGGACGTGCGCCTGGCCGGGGGACGCGTGAGCATGCGCGTCGCGTCGAGCGCCGAGCAAGCCGACTTCCTCGAGCGCATCGATCCCGAGCTGTCCTCACTCGAGGCTCGGGCGCTCGACCGGCAGCGTCGCGGACGCGAGCGGCGATCGCGCTGACCATCAGGTAGCTCCCGTCTGCCACCATCGGGGTGGATGCAGCGGCCCGAGACGAGATATGCCAGAAGCGGCGACTATCACATCGCCTATCAGGTCGTTGGCGACGGGCCGGTCGATCTCGTGTACGTCCCAGGCTGGGTCTCTCAGCTCGACCTGTACTGGGAGGAGCCGTCGATCGCGCGCTTCTTCGGAAGGCTCGCCTCGTCCTGTCGCCTCATCGTGTTCGACACGCGCGGCATCGGGCTGTCGGACCCGGTCTCGCCGTCTGAGATGCCGCCGCTCGAAGAACGAGTCGATGACGTCCGGGCAGTCCTCGACGCAGCGGGAAGCGAGCGCGCGGCCATCCTCGGCCAGGGCTACGGCTGTCCCATGGCGATGTTCTTCGCCGCTTCGCGTCCGGAGCGTGTCTCGCATCTCGTGCTCTACTCCCCGGCTGTCAAGACAGGCCTGCGGACGGACGACTTCCCCTGGGGACCGAGCGAAGAGGAACGCCGGTCCTGGCGGGACGCGACGGGTAGGTGGGGTACCGACGAGTTCTCAGTTTCGTGGATCGAGCGGCTTGCCCCGAGCGCCGCGGGTGACAGGGCGTTCGTCGAGTGGGCAACGAGGATGATGCGCGCGGCGGCCAGCCCCACGACCGCGAAGGCGTTCATGCGCATGCAGTCCTTGATGGACGCGCGGGACGTACTGCCGCTCATCCATGTCCCGACACTCGTCCTCGGTCGTGCCGACGCGTACCTTCCGAAGGGCCCGGTCGACGTGCCCCCGCTGGAGGAAGCGCGCTACATCGCCGACAGGATTCCCGGCGCGGAGCTCGTCGTAGTCCCGGGCCGGGACTACCTGCCCTGGGTCGGCGACCAGGACAGCATCGTCTCCGAGGTCGCGCGGTTCGTTGCCGGCGCGGTGCCGGTCCGCGAGCCGGACCGCGTCCTGCTCACCGTGCTCTTCACCGACATCGTGGACTCCACGAAGCGGGCCGCCGAGCTGGGGGACAGGCGCTGGCGCGAGCTTCTCGAGCGACACAACGCGCGCGTCCGCAGTCATCTCGAGGAATACCGCGGACGTGAGATCGACCGCGCCGGGGATGGCTTCCTATCGACGTTCGACGGGCCTGCCCGTGCGATCCGCTGTGCGCAGGCGATCACGAGCTCGGCATCGCGCGAGGGCGTGGAGGTCCGCGCCGGCGTGCACTCGGGAGAGGTCGAGCTCGTCGAGCAGGGTATCGGCGGCATCGCCGTCCACATCGGGGCGCGCGTCGCAGCCGAGGCAGCCCCCGGTGAGGTCCTCGTCACGTCGACGGTCAGGGACCTCGTCTCGGGGTCGGGCATCGAGTTCGCGGAACGAGGGACGCATGAGCTCAAGGGCGTCCCCGGTGCGTGGGCTCTCCTCGCCGCGGGCAGCGGCGAACGGCCCGGCGGTTATTGACTAAGGACAGGTGCGCGCTCGCGAACGCTCGCGATGTGGTCGAGCCAGCGCTTCGCGCCCATGCGC
>JBKJWA010000038.1:0-7196 GCA_046716705.1 Gaiellaceae bacterium | reverse complement strand
CCCGAATGCGCGTCCCGAGCTCGTCGAGCCGGTCGCGGAGCTGCTGTGCACCGTCGACGAGCGCCTTCCCCATCGGCAGGTCGCTGAGCTTCTGCATCGCCTCGCCGCCGGCATCGGCCAGCCGCGCCGCGAAATCCTTGTCCTTGTCGATCTTCGTCGTCGTGGTCATGCGTTACCTCCTCGTCAGGCCTGGATGATTACAGGCGTTCCCGCATCGGCCGAATTGAACACCTTTCTCAGCACGTCGTTCGGCAGGCGCACGCAACCGTGCGAGGCCGCGTGCCCGATCGACGACGGGTCGTTCGTGCCGTGAATGGCGATCGGCCCGCCCTGGATCCACTCCTGGAGGACGTCCGAGAACGCCGAGATGCCAAGCGCGCCCGGGCCCCACGGCCCGCTCGGATCCGAGGCGATCAGCCGCTGGTTCACGTAGTAGCGGCCGGTGGGCGTCGGAGTGCCGGGTGCGCCGATGGCAATGGTCGACCGCAGCACCGGCTCGCCCTCGCGGAGCAGCACGAGCTCGCGGTCCGAGAGGTCGATGGTGATGCGGGTGGGAACGCGCATCAGCCGGACGTCGTCGGCGTGGACGTATCCCTCGATGCCGTTCGGCCGCATGGGCAACCACACGCGGTACCACTCGACCTTGCAGTCCGCGTTCAGCACTACGCGCCGCACGCCGAACACCATGACGTGACCGTTCTCGTTGCGTGTCCCAAACGTCGCGACGCGATTGCCGCCGGGCTCGTCGTAGGCAACGGTCTCTCGCTCTGCGACGGTCGCGTACATCAGCCGCTTGCCTCCGAGCGCAGGCTCGTCGCCTGAGCACGGGCCGTTCCCAAGTCCAGCCGGACGGCCACGCTGGCCGACCTTCGCAGGCTTGCTCTGCTGGACGGACTCGGCCGGCTTGCTGGCGGAAGGGCGCTGCGGCCGCGAGGGAGGAGCGGCGGCCTTCGGTGGCGGAGCTATTGCCGCGTGCGGTGGGGGAGCTTGGGCGATCTGCGGTGGCGGGGGCGCCGCGCTGGGCTGCGGAGGCGCATCGCCCTCGCCGCAACCGGTGGCGGCCAGTATAAGAACGAAGGCGACTAGCGCGGCTCGCATGGCCTTAGGGTAGACATGCGAGCTGCTCTGCAACGGCCGCCAGAGTCTCTCCTGCCGACGCTTCGATCTTCAGCAGTGCGTCGTCGTCGAGCGCGGTCGGCCCACGGCTGACCACGGCGAACGCAGCCGCCTCGAGCGGCAGGCCGGCAACTGGCCAGACCTCGAGGGAGGAGCCAACAACGAGCATGAGCGCAGCGCCGCGAGCCAGCTCGTATGCCCGGTCCATCGCAGCGCGCGGCAAGAGCTCGCCGAACATCACGACGTCGGGCTTGAGAATGCTCCCGCACGTGGGGCACCCCGGCGCCACCGCGTCGTCCAGCAGCCGGACGACGTCGGCGAGCGGCACGCGCGTGTAGCACGAGAGGCAGCTCGACGTGCGGATCGAGCCGTGCACCTCGACCACCGCCTGCGAGCCGGCCCGCTCGTGGAGCATGTCGATGTTCTGCGTGACGACCGCGCTCACCCAGCCGTCGCGCTCGAGGCGCGCCAGCGAGAGGTGCGCGGCATTCGGCTCGGCCTCCGTGAGCATGTGCAGGCGGCGGCCGTAGAAGTCCCACACCTTGACGGGGTCGTCGTGGAACGCCTCGATGGACGCGTACTCCATCGGGTCGTAGGTCGCCCAGATGCCGGTGGGCGAGCGAAAGTCCGGTATGCCGCTCTCGGTCGAGACCCCGGCGCCCGTCAGAACGACGCACGGCTGATGGTCGCGAATGAGCTCGGCGAGGCGCTCCACCGCCATGGCCGCGATAGTACGCAGCGATGGAAGGCTTCAACTTCCGGACGGAGGTCACCGTACGCTTCGCCGAGACCGACGCACAGGGGGTCGCCCACAACGCCGTCTACCTCGTGTGGTTCGAGGTGGCGCGCATCGCGTATCTCGCCCGCTGGGCGAACGGCTACCGGACCATCCAGGAACAGGGCTACGAGGCCCTGACGATCGAGTCGCACGTGCGCTACCTCAAGCCCGTCCATTTCGACGACACGCTCGCGATCCACGCGCGCTGCGGCGACGTGCGCGGGGCGCGGTTCGGCTACGAGTACGCCGTCACGCGCGACGAAGAGCTCGTCGCGGACGGCTGGACGAAGCACGCCGTGGTCGACGCGGCGACGCTGCGGCCGGCGCGGTTTCCGTCCTGGCTGGCCGAGGCGGTCGCCGAGGCAGAGAGCTAGACGCCCGGGCCGTCGCCGGGCGGAGCCGTCTCTTCGACCGGCGGTGCCTGCTCCTCCGGCTTGTCCCTCGGCTCGGGCGCCGGCCGCGGTGTCGTGCCGACGAGGATGATCTTCTTGTCGCCGCGATAGGACGAGTACCACACGTTCTCGTGGAGCAGCGTGCCGTCCGCGTCGTACACCTTCCGGCGAACGCTCGTGGAGCTCGGCGGAGTCCCGGCCGCCACGGTGACTCGCTGCCCGCGGTACATCTACGGGTCCTTCCGCCACGTCGTCGGCGGCTTGCCCGTGACCTCGAGCGCGCCGACCTCCGACTCGACGCGCCGATTCTGGGGCGCGCCGTAGAGGTTCACAGTCAGCGACGACGACCCGACGAACGTCCGCAGGAGTAGCCAACGACCCGTGTCGTTCACGAACTTCAGGTCGAGGTCGGGGTAGTTGACGGTCGCGTCGCGGCCCTGCGGGTAGTGGCTGATGTAGAGCGCGTGGTTCGTGCGCTCCGTGATGTCCAGGCCGGCCTCGTACGCGGCGTTGAAGACCGTCGTCGAGACCTGGCAGACTCCGCCGCCGAGCCCGGTCTGCAGCTCGCCGTTGATGATGACCGGCGCCTCACGGAAGCCCTTGGAGGCGTTCCGCTCGCCCGTCGTCGCGTTGAACGAGAACACCTGGCCGGGCGGGATCAAGGTGTGGTCGATGAGATTCGACACGAGCTGGACGTTGTGGATCCGGTTCGCGTCACCGCCGTAAATCGTGGTGTAGCCCCCGACGAGGCCCGTGATCCCCATCCTCCTCGCCTCGGCGGTCGTTCGGGAAGGCTCCTTCGTACCGACGACGATCGTCGCCGATCGGCGCTCGGTGCGGAGCGCAGCCGCGTAGAGGTTCTTCGCCGTGCGCGGCACGTCCATCGCTCGGCCTCTCGCCGACGGCTTGATGACGACCCGACCGCCCTCCGTGATCACGAAGTCCGCGTTCTGCGGCTTCGAGTTGATCGTGCTCGCAAGGCGCGCGAAGTACGCGTCGGCCGCGGGCCCGCCGATCCGCAGCGTTCGCTCACCGCCCGACGGCAGGTCGAGCAGCTTCGCGATTTGCGGACGCGAAACGAGCGTGAAGCCGTTGCCGGAGACGAGCCTGACCGGGCGGGAGACGGCGGTGCGCACCTTGTCGGCGACCGGCGCCAGCATCTCCACGGTCACCTTGGGCTCGGCCAGGCCCGTCGACAGCGTCACCGGCGTCCGGTCGAGGCTCGCGAGCGTGCTCACGATCGCCGTCCGGGCAGCGTCCTTGTCGAGCGCCATCCCGGAACGCTCGGGCACGACGACCACGCGCAGCCCGGCAAGCCGGATCGCCGCGTCGCGGTAGGCGACGTCGTTCTTCGTCATGGGCGCGAGCACGCGTGCGAGAGCCGTGGGGCTGACAGTGGCGCCTGGTGTGACCTCTGCTCCGAAGACCCACGTCCCGAGTCGCCGCAGGCCGCGGAGCGGCCGGACTCCGTCGGTCTTCCGCTGCGCTTCCGCGACTGCGGCGCGCCAGTCGATGTCCAGGCCGAGATCGGCCGGGCGGACCTCATACGTGCGTTCGTCGACCTCGACGGTCAGCGGCACGCCGCGAAGGCTCGCCTCACGCTTCTCGAGCCGCTGCACGGCTTCGGTCGACGACAGCCCGGCGACGTCGACACCGGCGATCGTGACACCCGCAGGCAGCGTGTTCGGCGACCCGGCGTAGACGAAGGCGACAGCGACGAGAGTCACCGCCGCAGCCCCGACGGCAGCGAGTCCCGCGCGCCGGACCGTGCGGCGCCGCGCCGCCTGCTGTCGGCGCACCCGAAGCTGCGCGAGACGCGCCTCATTGGTCCAGGACTCCGCCTGCACGAGGCTCCTGATGTTAGCGACCGTTCATACGTTCGACCTATTCAAAAGGTGAATAGCTCTATGCCACCCGAAACGTTGAGCTCGACGCCCGTGATGTACGCGGCGAGGTCCGAGCAGAGGAACGCGATCGCGTGCGCGACGTCGGACGGCTCGCCCGGCCGCCGCAGCGCCGTGCGGCGGATCATCCGCTCGTTCATCTCCGGGTTGCCGAAGCTGAATGCCTCGGTGCCGATGATCCCGGGCACGATCGCGTTCGCGGTCATGCCGTGCCGCGCGCCCTCGAGCGCGAGCGTCTTCGTAAGCCCGATCAGGCCCGCCTTCGTCGTCGAGTAGCTGGCCTGCCCGAAGCCGCCGAGCGTGCCGGCGACCGACGCCATGTTCACGATGCGCCCCCATCCGCGCTCGACCATGTGCGGCCACACGGCCCGCGAGCAGTTGAACGCCCCCGTGAGGTTGACGCGGAGGTCGCGCTCCCACAGCTCCGGCACCTGGTCTCCGAGCTGCCCCACGTGGTCCAGCGTGGCGGCGTTGTTGACGAGGATGTCGAGCGATCCCAGCTCCTCGACCACACGCGCCACGGTCGCCTCGACCTGCTCGCGATCCGTGACATCGCACTTGATCGCAGCAGAGCGGCGTCCGAGCTCCTGGATCTCCTTCGCGGTCTGCTCCGAGTAGACGATGCCCTGCGCCTTCGCCGCCTGGGCGAGGATGCCGTACTCCGCGGCCTCCTCGGACTCGTCCGACTCCACCTGGATGTCGGCGATGACGACGTCGGCACCGGCCTGCGCGAGCACGAGAGCGTCCTGCCGCCCGAGTCCCCGCGAGCCGCCCGTGACGAGCGCGACGCGCCCGGAGAGGTCGATCTGGAGAGCCACTCGACGCTAGTCGCTGGGCATGAGGACGTCGCGGGCGATGACGAGCCGCTGGATCTGCGAGGTGCCCTCGTAGATCTGGTAGAGCTTCGCGTCGCGCATGAGCTTCTCGACCGGGTACTCCTTGATGTACCCGTAGCCGCCGAAGATCTGCACCGCGTCCGTCGTCACCTCCATGGCCATGTCGGCCGCGAATCGCTTCGCCATCGACGAGTAGAGCGTCGCCTTGCGCCCGTAGCCGGCGTCGAGCATCCACGCCGCCTGCCAGCAGAGGAGCCGCGCGGCCTCGATGTTCGTGACCATGTCCGCGATCAGGAAGTTGATGCCCTGGTTCATCGCGATCGGCTGCCCGAACGTCACCCGCTCCTTCGAGTACGCGGCCGCGTACTCGTACGCCGCCTGAGCGACGCCGACTGCGCCGATGGCCGTGCCGGGACGGGTCGTGTCGAGCGTCTGCATGGCGATCTTGAATCCGTCGCCTTCCTCGCCCAGCCGGTTTGCGGCCGGCACGACGGCGTCGGTAAACGAGAACGCCGACGTATCCGTCGCGCGCTGGCCCATCTTGTCGAGGTGCTTCTCGATCGTCACGCCCGGCGTGTCCATCGGGACGACGAAGGCGGAGATGCCGCGATGCGCGGCGTCCGGGTCGGTCTTCGCGAAGACGACCGTCCACGAGGCATGGCCGGCGTTCGTGATGAACGTCTTCGAGCCGTTCAGGACGTACTCGTCGCCCTTGCGCACCGCCGTCGACTTCATGCGCGCGACGTCGGAGCCGGCGTCCGGGTGCGTGAGCCCGAAGGAGCAGAGGTGCGGCTCGTCGATGAGCGGCGAGAGCCACTGCCGCTTCTGCTCGTCGGTGCCGGCGATCACCACGGGCCCGGCGCCGAGGCCGGAGCACGTGATGGAGGTGCCGATCCCGGCGCAGCCCCAGCACAGCTCCTCGCCGACGAGCGTCCCTTCGAGCAGGGATAGCTCGGGACCGCCGTACTCAGCCGGCACGTGGAGGTTCATCAGGCCGACCTCGTGCGCCTTGGCAACGATCTCGGTCGCGTGCGTCTGGTGCTCGTCGTACTCGGCGGCCTTCGGCCGGATCTCCTTCTCCGCGAACTCGCGCGCGAGCTCGCGGAGGGCCTTCTGTTCGTCCGAGAGCGCGAACGACAGGCCCGTGGCGGTGGCGTGCTCGGCTACGGCCATGGTTGCTCCTCAGCGATCGATTGACTAGTCAGTCAATCTTACGATGAAGGCATCCGTCCCGTCAAGGCTGGGATGATTCACGCATGCTCACGATCGCCGAAGCGCGTGGCGAGTGGCAACCGGAACGGCCGTATCTCAACACGGCGACGTTCGGGCTCCCGCCCACCGCCGCCTTCGATGCTCTCGAGCAGGCACTCGCCGATTGGCGGCACGGCCGTACGAGCTGGGAGCACTGGTGTGACGCGACGGACCGCTCCCGCGAGCTCTTCGGCGAGCTTGTCGGCGTGCCTGCCGAGCGCGTGGCGACCGGCGCGAGCCTGTCGTACCTCGTCGCCCTGCTCGCCGCGGGTCTCCCGGACGGCGCGAAGGTGCTCGTCCCAGAAGTCGACTTCACGTCGCTCACGTGGCCCCTCCTTGTCCAGAGGAAGCGGATCGACGTCCGGTCGGCGCCGCTCGGCAGGCTCGCCGACGCGATCGACTCGAAGACGGATGTCGTCGCCTTCAGCGCGGTGCAGTCCGCCGACGGCGCCGTTGCCGATCTCGACGCCATCGCCGCCGCCGCCGCAGCCCACGGAGCGCTCACGGTCGTGGACGCATCGCAGGCGGCCGGCTGGCTGCCCATCGACGGCGCCCGATTCGACGCCGTCGCCTGCGCCGCCTACAAGTGGCTCCTGTCGCCGCGCGGCACGGCGTTCGTCGCGCTCTCGGCGCGAGCGCTTGAGCAGACGCCGCCGCTGGCGGCCAACTGGTTCGCCGCCGACGAACGCTTCGGGAGCTACTACGGCACCGACGTGCGCCTCGCCGCCGATGCCAGGAGGCTCGACCTCTCGCCGGCGTGGTTCTCCTGGGTCGGCACCGAGCCGGCCCTGCGTGTTCTCACCGAGATCGGCGTCGACGCCGTCCACGAACACGATGTCGGACTCGCGAATCGCTTCCGAGACGGCCTGGGCCTGTCGCCAGGGAACTCCGCGATCGTGTGCACAGACATGCCGGGCGC
>JBKJWA010000037.1:0-4717 GCA_046716705.1 Gaiellaceae bacterium | reverse complement strand
ATTCTCGTCGCAGGCGTCGTGCTGGGCGCAGCCGGCTGCGGGAGTGACGAAGGCGAGACGACGGCCAGCCCGCCACCGCCGCCGCCCGCAACTGCGACTCCGCCGCCGCCTCAGCCACCACCGCCTCCGCCCGCGCCGCCGAAGCCGACGGTGCAGACGGTGCGGATCGTCGTCCGCGGCGGCAAGGTCGTCGGCGGCCTAGTGCGCGCGACGGTCGAGCAGGGCAAGAAGGTGGCCATCGTCGTCGGCTCCGACATCGCCGACCATGTGCACCTCCACGGGTACGACAAGTTCGCAGACGTCGCGCCGGGTAAGCAGGCACGGCTCGTCTTTGTCGCCTCCATCCCGGGTCGGTTCGAGGTCGAGCTCGAGGACCGCGGGTTGGCGATCGCGTATCTCGAAGTTCGCCCTTAGTCCACCACGTGTGAAGACGTGTGCATTGATTGCTAGGGTTTTCCTATGCCGCATCCGTCAGAGCACGGCGAGGCAACGCGAGCGCTCGACGCCGCCGAGGCTGATGAGATCGCCGAGGCGATGCGCGCGTTTGGAGCGGGCAGCCGCCTCCGGCTTCTCTGGGCCCTCCTGGGCGCCGAGCACACGGTCGAGGAACTGGTCGAGAGGACAGGGATGGGAGCCAGCGCCGCTTCGCACCAGCTCCGCCTGCTGCGCCAGAGCCGTCTCGTCTCGGTGCGGCGGGTAGGTCGACGCGCGTACTATCGCCTGCACGATCACCACGTAGCCGATCTGCTCGCCGCGATCCGTCACCACTACGAGCACGTCCACCCTGAGGCCGACCTCGCCACGACGTTCCCGTCGACGGAGGCGACACCGCGATGAGCGCCGGGGATGACAAGCACACCCACCTACACGAAGACGAGCATGGGCACTCGCACGACCACGAGCACGGCCACAGCCATGGACTCGTCGACCCGTCGATCATGCGCTCACGGGCAGGCGTGCGGGCCGTCCTCTGGAGCCTCGCCGTCCTCGGCGCGACCGCCTTGCTCCAGGCCGTTATCTTCGTCCTCACCGGTAGCGTCGCGCTCCTCGCAGACCTCATTCACAACGCCGGCGACGCACTCACTGCGATTCCGGTCGGCGCAGCGTTCCTGCTGCGCAGCCATCGTGCCGAGCGCTGGGCGGGGTACGCGGTCGTGTTCGCGATCCTCGTCTCGGCGTCGGTGGCGCTGTACGAGTCGATCGAGCGACTGCTTCACCCACAAGAGCTCGACAATCTCTGGGTGCTGGCGGCCGCCGGCGTGATCGGGTATGTCGGCAACGAGATCGCGGCCCGAATCCGCCTGCGTGCGGGCCACAGGCTGCAGAGCCCGGCCCTCATCGCCGATGGCAACCATGCGCGCGTCGACGCCTACGTGAGCCTCGGAGTCGTCGCCAGCGCCTTTGTGGTCGGGATCGGGTTCGAGATCGCGGACCCGCTCATCGGGCTCGCGATCACGGTCGTGATTCTCAAGATCGTGTGGGACTCCTGGCGCACGATCCGCACGAGCGAACCCCACCGGCAGACGGCATGACTCCGCTGCCCGGACTTGTAGCTCACGGTGGCACGGTCGGACTTATCGTCGAGAGTGCGATTGCTCTCGCGCTCGTGCTCTTCGTCGCCTCGATCTTGTGGCGCGAGCGGCGGACTCGATCGAGCGGTGAACAGCGCCCGTCACGGGAAGGCGACTAACTGATGAGCGTGCGGTGGCGCTGGATGTGGCTCGGTGTGCTTGCCGCCCTGGTGCTGCCCGGCACCGCGGCGGCGCACGGGCTCGGCGGGATCACCGACCTGCCGGTGCCCGGGTGGCTGTTCCTCGTCGGTGGAGCGACCGTGCTCGTGGTCTCGTTCGTCGCGCTGGGCGCGTTGTGGACGAAGCCGAAGCTCGAGGTGGGGGCGGGGCGGCCGCTGCCAGAGGGCCTTCAGCGCTTCATGCTCTCGCCGTATCTCCGCGTCGTCGTCAGCGGGCTGTCGTTCGCGCTCTTCGGCGTGGTCTGGACGGCGGCGGCGTTCGGCTCCGAGCGCGCGAGCCTCAATCTCGCCCCGACGTTCATCTACATCGTCTTCTGGGTGGGGATGGTCGTCGTCTCGATAGTCCTCGGGAACGTCTGGTCTGTCCTCGATCCCTGGCGCGCCGTGGCCGACGCGGTCGCTTGGTGCGCGCACAAGGCCGGCTGGTCGCGCGAGGCCCGCCCGTACCCCGAAGCGCTAGGTGTTTGGCCGGCCGTTCTGCTCCTCTTCTCGTTCGTGGCGCTCGAGCTCGTGTACTCGGACCGGTCGGAGCCGCGCATGCTGGCGCTCGCGATCACGATCTACAGCCTGGCTACGTGGACGGGTATGGCGATCTTCGGCCGCAAGCAGTGGCGGGAGAACGGCGACGGGTTCGCCGTGTACTTCGGCTTCATCTCGCGCGTCGCCCTCTTCGGCAGCCGCCGGGCGGACGGCCGGACGGAGCTCATTCTCCGCCGTCCGCTGTCGGAGCTGGCGCGTACGGAAGCGCGTCCCGGCGCCGTCGCGTTCCTCGCCGTCATGCTCGGATCGGTCGCGTTCGACGGCATGTCTCGCTCCTCTTGGTGGTTCGAGCGCCTGTACAACATCGAGATCAAGTTCTCCGACCCGGAGAGCGCCGAGCGTGCGGTGATGCTCCTGAACCTCTCCGCGCTCATGCTCGCAATCATCGTCGTGGCGACGGTCTACACGGTCTCCGTAAAAACCGCGGAGGGTGTCGTCGGCCAGCGAGCGGCGTTCAGAGGCATTTTCGTCGGGAGCCTGATCCCGATCGCGGTCGTGTACGCGCTCTCCCACTACCTCTCGCTGCTGCTCGTCTCCGGCCAGTTCGTCATTCCGCTCCTCTCCGACCCGTACGCTCAGGGCTGGGACCTCATCGGCACCGCCGGCTTCCAGCCGAATCTCACGTTCCTGAAGCCGAACACGACGTGGTACTCGCAGGTGATCGTGCTCGTCACCGGCCACGTGCTCGCCCTCATCGTCGCCCACGACCGCGCCGTCGCGCTGTCGCCGTCACCGCGCGTGGCGCTGCGCACGCAGTACGCGATGTTGACGCTGATGGTGATCTACACCGTTGGCGGCATGTGGCTCCTCTCCTTTGACTAACCTTCAAGGCATGCGGGGGGCACTCGCCATCGTGGCTGGCCTTGCCATGGCCGTACTGGTCGCTATGCCGGCCGGCGCGGTCCTGTCATCCGACATCTACGTGACGGGCAAGGTGATGAGCCGCGTCGCGGGCAAGAACCTCTCCACTGTCCGGATCGCCTGGGACTACAAGTGCCTCGGCGAGGACGGCGGCAACTACGAATGGACGCTCAAGGTCGTGCGCACGGAGCCGACGCCCGAGAAGACCACGACGCTTGCGACCGGGGCGGGAGAACGGGGAAGCAAGACGGTCAAGCTCTCTCCGGGGCGCTACCTGCCGAAGGCCGACCCGTTCTTCTGCGAGACCCAGCTCGGCCAGGGACATGAGAAGCCTGAGATCGGCGGGCCGTTCGTCGTACCCGACTACTGTGGTTGGGTCGTTTCGTCCGTTCGCGGTGTCGTGCAGCACGAACAGGGCAGCACCGTCAAGGCAGCTCGGGTCGGCTCGACGGTCGGGTCCGGCGACGCGATCGTCACGCCGCGTGGCGGCCAGGCGGTGCTGCGGGCTGTGGCCGGCGACGGGACCGCCACGCTCGCGGGCGCCTCGGAGCTGAGGGTCGACGGGAAGCAGTGCCCCGCGAAGCGCGGCTGGAAGCTCGTCCTCGGCAAAGGCGGCCTGGTCGCTGCCGTCCCCAAGGGCGCGGCCGCGACGGCAAGCTTTGTGATCAAGACGCGGAACGCGACCGTCTCCGGCGGCTCCGCCGCCCGCTGGAAGGTGGAGTACGCCAGGGGGAAGACGAAGGTGCGGGCGATCGCGGGCGTCGTCCGCCTGGCCGGCAAGACGCTGAAGCCGGGACAGACGGCGACCGTCTAGCCCTCGAGGGCTACCGCCTCGATGTCCGGGAGCTCGACGGTGAGCGGCTCCCAGAAGCGTCCGCCATCCTGCGAGAGATAGAGCCGGTTGCGCGCGGCGTAGACGACGGTGTCGGGATTATCGGGCGCAAGCGCGATCGCAAACCCGGGCGGGAGGCCGCGCCCCGCCTCGTTCCACGTCTGGCCCGCGTCGTAGGAGACGAGCATCGGCGGCCTCGCATCGACGACGGCGATGACGGTGGAGCCCGCCGCCGCCGCGCAGACGCCGCGCGGCAGGCCGGTCTCCACGTGCTGAGGCTCCACGGGGCCTGCCCCGATCTCCACTTCCTCGGTCGCGAGATCGACCTCGAGCACGCCCTCGACGGTGGCGACGAGCGCGAGCATCAGCGCCGATACCTGAGTGCGACGAGCGAGGCGAGCACGAATGACAGGGCGAAGCTCGGGAGCGATGCGCCGATGCCCGCCGGATCTGTCTTCTCCACGAGCTCCGTCCAGTCGCTCGGCCCCGTGGGATGCAGCCACTGGTAGAGACAGAAGCCGGCAAGCCAGGCGACGATCATGAGTGGCCGGGACGCCGGCGCCTCGAAGACGTCCGCGCGGGTGTACCGGGCGCCGGCAACGAGCCAGTCGGCGAGGAGCACGCCGAACAGGGGCACGAAAAACGAGCCGAGCAGGAAGAGGAACGTCTCGTACTCGGCCCAGGTGATGACGAGCGCGCCGACTGTCGCGGCGGCGGCGGCGAGCCCGATCAAG
>JBKJWA010000036.1:0-5056 GCA_046716705.1 Gaiellaceae bacterium | reverse complement strand
ACCGGCCTCAAGCGCTACCGCACGATCGGCATCGGCCCCTCGGCGAAGGTGCCGAAGGAGATGTACGAGCGCGAGTCCGTGCTCGCCGCGCTCGAGGAGATCGAGGCCGACGGCGGGACGGGGATCGACCTCGCCTCGCTCGGCATCGACCTCGACGCCGAGGCCGGCGACGGCGACGGCAGGCCCGACGAGGCCGAAGAGACGAAGTGAGGCACAGCAGCGGGACGCCTCTCGGCCTCCCGCTGGATCCATCGCTACCCTTTCGCGCCGTGACGAAGATCGCCGTCGTCGTCATCGCTCTCGGTGTGGCCCTCGGTCTCGGCCAGGCGTCTCCTGCCGCGCCGGGTGGGCTCTGCGGGCTGCCGGATGTCCGTCCCCTCTGGATCGAGTACGCCGAGGGCTCGGTCTCGTTCCGCAACGACGTGTTCGGGCGGCCGGGCGTCGTTGCCGCGACGTCGGGCACTGTCAACGCAGGTGAGCTCCGGGCGCGGGGTGCCCACACTGTCTACTGGTGGATGAAGCTCAACCGCGTCGCGGGGACGCCGTCGGCGCCGACCAGTGCGGACACGGTCGCAGCCGGGGTCACCGAGATCGTCGACAAGGCCATCGCGGCGACCGAGTGCCAGACGCCCGTCATCGTCCTCAACGAGCTCAACAGCGCCGGCTCGACCACGCCCTGGACGGCGACGAACGCGCAGTATCGCGCCAACGTCTTGGAGGTCTTGAGCGGCATTTCCGCGCGCGGGGCACGACCGCTCCTGCTCATCTCCGCCCGCCCGTACATCGGTGGCGACGCGCTCGGCTGGTGGCAGCAGGCAGGGCAGGTCGCGGAGATCGTGCGGGAGGTGTACTTCCCTGCGCCGCCGCTCATGCGGAAGGGCGCGGTGCTCGCGAGCCGCACGATGCGCCAGAAGTTCCGTCAAGGCCTCGCGCCGCTCATCGCCGCCGGCATCCCGACGGATCGCCTCGGCCTCGTCATCGGTTTCCATTCGGGCCCCGGACTGGGCGGGCGCGAAGGGTTGCAGCCGACCGCCGCCTGGCTTCGCTTCGTGAAGCTCGTCACGCTCGCCGCGAACCAGGTTGCCAGAGAGCTGCGGATCGGCAGCGTCGTCACGTGGGGCTGGGGGACGTTCAACATCGCGGGCGCCGACGCCGACAAGCCGAAAGCCGCCTGCGTTTCTCTCTGGGCGCGCGACCCGGATCTCTGCGACGGGCCGGCTGCTGCCGGGCCGGGCTTCAACGCGTCGCTCGACGAAGGGCAGATCACGCTGCCGCCGGACACGCGCTGCCGCGTCGACGGCAAGTCGATCTCGAAGCTCGGCGTGAAAGCGCTGGCGGCTGTGACCGGCGACACCCAGGTCGCCCTCAGCGCGCTCTTCGCCCGGCTCGTCGAGACGCCGGGGCATCCCATTGACGACGCTCGCGTGCGGGCGGTGGAGCGGACGATCGTCTCGGTGCGCTTCCGCGGCTCACGCGGGGCCTACCTGTCCGCGATTCGCGCGAGAGGAGCGTCACTCTCCGTTGCGCGCGCGATCATCGCCGACCAGCTCCGCCGCCAGGACATCGCCAGTAAGCGGCGCGTCGATGCTCCCACCGGAGCCGAGGTCTCGCTCTACCACACGCTGTACGGGATGCTCCCCGTGCGCCAGGTGCGGGCCGACAGCGCGTCTTCGTGGCTCGGCGGGCGCCGGCGAGGCTTCACGCTCGTCCCTCCGGGGCCGCTTCAGCTCCTCACGCTGCCGACTGCCCTTTCGGCCTCTCTGGTGACCACGAACGGCCCGGTTCGCGTGACGGCGCTCGACGAGGTGCTGCCGCTCGGTGCCGTCTCGCTCTCGCTCGCGCGGCCGGCCGTCCGGGCGGCGCTCACTGCCCAGGCTCGGCTGCAAGCGGTGGAGACGTGGTCTGTCGCCGCCCAGTCGAGGGCGCTGAGTCGCGCCCTCTGTGTCGGCGACGTCCTGCCGGGGGCGGCGACCGTCGATCTCGCGACGTTCCTGCCGTTCCTCGCCCTCGACGCGTAATCGACTCGCCTCGGATCCCTCGCATGGGGGACGGCAGTGCCGCCTTCCACGGCAACAATTAGGGTAGTCCGGACTTCGACAGGCGGGGAGACGGTGAGGCAATCTGCGGCTGAGAGGCCCGATGGCGGGCCGCCGAGGAGTGTGCGCTACGTGCGCGAGGCTGACGCGTGACGGTCGCGCTCGTCGTCGTCCTCGCGTTGACGCTCGCGATCGCAGTGGCGACGCTCCTGCTCGCCTATCGCTCACGTGAAGATCGGCTGCGTGATGCTCGCGGAGGCGGGGGCGAGCCGAGCCGGTCGCGAGACGCGGCACCTTCCGCGGAGGTCGAGGAGGAGCTGCGCCGGGCACGAGACGAGCTCCGGCGAGCTCGCCAGCTCGTCAACCTCGCCGAGACGCTGGATCTCGACGAAGTGCTCACACGCGTGCTGCAGAGCGCGGCCGTGCTCGCCGATGCCGACGCGGCGGCCGTCGCACTCTTCGAGGAGGGCGAGCGCCCGGTCGTCAAGGCGATGAACCTGTCGGCGGAGGAGGCCTTGCCGCTGCTCGGCGGCTGGTACCAGGAAGGCAAGCCGCGGGCGATGACGGTTCGGTATCGCCCCCCGGCGGAGGGCGCGCCGGCGGCGAACGCGATCCAGACTGGGGCGCTGCTACCGCTGACCGCCGAGGAAAACACGCTCGTCGGAACGCTCGGCGTGTTCTGGCGGCGTCCGGTGGACGAGCCAGGCGAGGACCAGGTCACCGCGATAGAAGAGCTGGCAGCGATGGCCGGTCGGGCTCTCGAGAATGCTCGCCGCTTCCACGAGCTGTTCGAGCTGTCCGTCCGCGATCCGCTCACGGGCTTGCACAACCGCCACTACTTCCACGAGACACTCGCTCACGAGGTGAAGCGCGCCCACCGGTACGACCGCAGGCTCGCGCTCATCTTCTTCGACATCGACGACTTCAAGGCGATCAACGAGGAGATCGGACATCTGGGCGGCGACGCCGTGCTCGCCGAGGTGGCGCAGCGCTTGCGCTCGGTCGTCAGAGGCGCCGACCTTCCGTGCCGCGTGGGCGGCGACGAGTTCGCGGTCGTGCTGCCCGAGTCGTCGATCGACGAGGCTCAGCGTCTCTTTGAGCGCCTTCAGCTCGCCGTGCAGAGCCAGCCGGTCGGCCCCGTGCCGACGCTTCGCGTGTCCGCGGGGATCGCCGAGCTAGGACGCGACGACGACAGTACGTCCCTGTTCAGCCGTGTCGACCAAGCGCTCTACCGGGCAAAGCGTTCGGGCAAGGGCACGGTGGTGGCGGCGGAGGACCAGATCGAGTAGTCAGTCGTCCCCGTGGCCGTCGTTGCCATCGTCGTCCCCGTCTTTGTCCCTGACCTTGCCCTTGGCGTCGTGGGGGTTGTGGGTCGGTACAGCGGGCACCGACGCGCTGTGCGGGTCGTGCGACGGCGGTGGGGACGGCGACGCGGCGACCTCCTCCGGAGCCTCGGAAGGCGGTGTCGTGCGCGGTGGCGGGGTGACCGGAGGCGGAGGCGGCGTGGCGGGTCTGAGCGGGGACGCCTGGGACGGTGAAGCCGGCGAGCCGTGCGAACGAGGCGGGGTCTGGCGCCCGCCGGCTGCGGATTCGGGAGCCTCCGCCGTCTCGGTTGGTTCGGCTTCGGCACTGCTCTCGACGTGAGAGCTCGCGTCCGCGCGGGGGGTGGCGGCAAGGACGACGACACGCGCTCGGAGCTCGGGCTTCGCAGGCTTGGGCTTGCCGGTCACAGCGGTCGTGCTCGGTGGTGGCGTGGGAGCTTCGGAGGCAGGCTCCGCCTTCGCCGGCCGCGCTGGAACTGCCGGCGCGGCTACGACCCGGCCGCCGCTCCCCTCGAACGCGGGAGCGCCGAGATAGACCGAGGTGGCCGTCCCGGCCGCGACGAGGCTAAGCCCGGCCGCGACGGCTGCGGGAGACGCGACGAGCGGGATGGCGATCGCCGCGGCGAGCCTTCGGCGAGACGTGGCGGCCAGCCTCGCCGGCGGGGCGTCTGCCGGCCCCCCGCCGAGCGGGAGGAACTCGATCGTCGGCAGGAGCATCGGTGGGAGAAGCTCGGCCCCGGGGGCCGATGCCGCGCGCCTGGCGCAGTCGATGGTGTCGTACGACTCGCGACCGGGCGGGGCGAATACTTGCTGGCGCTCATCGAACTCGCGGCGGCAGATAGGGCACTCGGGCACCGCCCACATATACCGCGCCGACCGGATGGAGCCACGTTCGCCAGGCTCTCGCGATTTCGCTACCATGGTTCGCGTGGTTGGCGGGGGTCCGCCCCGGCCAGCCTTGTTCTGTGTGAAAACACCTCCGACCGGGAACTACCACGCACGATGCCGACTGCCAGCCAACTCGTACGAAAAGGCCGAGCCACGAAGAGGGCACGGACGAAGACGCCTGCGCTCCGCGGCGCGCCACAGAAGCGCGGCGTCTGTACGCGCGTCTACACGTCGACTCCGAAGAAGCCGAACTCGGCTCTACGCAAGGTCGCCCGCGTCAGGCTGACGAACGGCATGGAGGTCACGACGTACATCCCCGGTGAGGGTCACAACCTCCAGGAGCACTCGGTCGTGCTCATCCGCGGCGGCCGTGTCCGGGATCTTCCGGGCATCCGCTACAAGGTGATCCGCGCTGCGCTCGACGCCGCCGGCGTCTCCGACCGCCGTCAGGGCCGGTCGAAGTACGGCGCGAAGAAGGGCTAGCCGCGATGCCTCGCCGAGCCGACATCCAGCCCCGCACGCTCGCTGCGGACCCGGTCTACGGGTCGCAGCTCGTGACGCAGGTCGTCAACTGCGTCATGCTCGACGGCAAGAAGTCGACCGCCGAGCACATCGTCTACAAGGCGCTCGAGCGTGTCGGCGACCGGACCGGCAAGCCTCCCGTCGAGGTGCTCGAGCAGGCAGTGAAGACCGTCACGCCGGTGCTCGAAGTGCGCTCACGGCGCGTGGGCGGCTCGAACTACCAGGTGCCCGTCGAGGTGCCGCAGCGCCGCGCGCGCACGCTCGCCGTCCGCTGGCTCGTGACGTTCG
>JBKJWA010000035.1:0-12146 GCA_046716705.1 Gaiellaceae bacterium | reverse complement strand
GCTCGATCCGCCCCGTCCGCCGCACCATGCCCGACACGGCGCGCAGCGTCGTTGTCTTGCCGGCGCCGTTCGCACCGAGCAGCGCAAGGCTCGCGCCTTCGACCAGCTCCAGCGACACGCCGTGGAGGGCATGCGTCTCTCCGTAGCGTGCGTGGACGTCGCCCAGCGCGAGCAGCGGGGTCACTCGTCCCCCTCGCCCTGTGGCGTACCGAGGTAGGCCTCGATCACGGCCGGGTTCGTCTGCACCTCGGTTGGCGTGCCGCTCGCGATCAGCCGGCCGAAGTCGAGCACGTGCACGCGGTCGCAGATGCCCATCACGAACCGCATGTGATGCTCGACGACGAGCACGGTCAGTGCGAAATCCGCCTGCATGCGGCGGACGAAGTCGCCCAGGGACTCCACCTCCTCGCGCGACAGCCCTCCCGCCGGCTCGTCAAGCAGCAGCAGCTTGGGATCCGACGTGAGCGCGCGCGCGGCCTCCACCCGCTTCTGCACGCCGTACGGCAACGACCCGGCGTCCCGGTGGGCGACGTCGGCAAGGCCCACGTACCCGAGCAGCGACAGCGCGCGGCGGCTGTCCTCCGCCGCCGGCCGCCTGTGGACGTGCGAGCCGACGAGGACGTTCTCGAGCACGGTCATCGAGGGAAAGAGCGCGAGGTTCTGGAACGTGCGAGCGATCCCACGGCCGATCACCTTGTGCGCGGGCGTGGCGAGCAGGCTCTTGTCCTCGAAGCGAACGTCGCCGCCATCGGGAGAGTAGAGCCGCGTGACGAGGTTGAAGACGGTCGTCTTCCCGGCGCCGTTCGGGCCGATGAGGCCGACGATCTCGCCCTGCGGCACGTCGAACGAGACTTCGTCGACGGCGACTATGCCGCCGAAGCGTCGGCTGAGGTTGCGTGCCTCGAGCAGCGCCACAGGGCGACTCTAGAACCTCACATGATCCCGTGGAACTCGGCGCCGTGCCGGAGTTGCCGGCTTAGCTCACCGCGTACACCTTCCATCTGCCCGGCACGCCCTTGAAGTCGTGCTCGCCGCGGTCGGCGAACTCGAGCCCCGAGCCGGCGACGAGATCACGAACGGTCTGCGAGACGAGGATCTCCGACGGCCCAGCGAGCGAAGTGATCCGCGCGCCGATCGAGACGGCGAGGCCGCCGACCTTGCCGTCGATGCTGCGGCACTCTCCCGTGTGCAGACCAGCGCGCAGCTTGATGCCGAGCGCGCCGACCGTCTCTGCGATCGCCTGTGCGCAGCGAATCGCGCGCACCGGCCCATCAAACGCGGCGAAGAACCCGTCACCCGCGGTGTCGAGCTCACGGCCGCGGTAGCGGGCGAGACAGCCGCGCACGAGGTGGTGATGCTCGTGCACGAGCTTCTGCCAGCCGACGTCTCCCAGCTCCGCCTGGCGTGCCGTCGAGTCGACGATATCGGTGAAGAGAACGGTGGCGAGGATGCTCTCGAGCTCGGCCTCCTCGTCGCGGACTTCGCGGACGAATCGCTCGATCGCCTCGAGATACGCGTCGGAGTGCTCGGCGATGACGTACGACGCCGTGCCCGGCATCGCGATGTGGCGCGCGCCGGGGATCAAGCGCGCGAACGCCGCCCCTTCGTCCGCCTGCTCTCCGCCGCGGCTCAGCACGAGCGTCGGCACGCGAATCGTGCCGAGCACATGCCGGACGTCGGACTCGTAGAACATGCGAAACGCAGCGACGGCGTCGCCGGGGCCGGCGGACAACCTCATGTAGCCGACGTGCCAGTCCACTCCCTCCTCGAACGACATGCCCTCGAAAGCCGAGCGACGAGCAGCCACTTCGGCTCTCTCCCGCGTTCCCCAGCTGCGATCGATGTCGGCGGACTCGCGCTCGAACTCGTCCTCCTGCATCCCCCACGGGTAGTCGGGCGCCCACGCGATGCGCGGCCGCGTGTTGCACAGAACGAGCGCGACCGTCCGCTCGGGATGCGCGGCGGCGAACATGCAGCCGAGCGGTCCCCCGTCGGCGAGCGCCACGAGCACCGATCGCTCGCTCCCGGCCGCGTCGAGCACGGAGCGCAGATCGTCCACGCGCTCCTCGATCGCCGGGAGCCGATACCCGCGCACGCGGTCCGATAGGCCTGTGCCGCGGTGGTCGAAGGTGATCAGCCGACCGATCTCGGCGAGTCCCCGGGTGAAGCTCACCATGGCGGGCAGCCGACGAAACTGCTCGAGCTGCGAGACGAAGGTCCTGATCAGGACGAGGTCGACGCCACCGCTCCGACCGAGCACCTCGTAGGCGATGTGGAGGTCACCGTTCCGCGCGTAGCGGATCTCGAGTTGATCGTCAGCCACGACGCGAGTTATATGTCGAACGCGGCCGGATCAGTAACCGGCGCCTGGCAGGCGAAGCGCTCGCAGACGTAGACGGCCGGCTTGCCGTCCACGAGACCCTTGCCCCGGAGCAACGGCACGTCCTCGGACGGGCCGAAGGCGACGACCGCGTTCGGGTCGTAGCCCGAGAGCGCGGCCTTCGCGACGGCATCGTCCGGCGAGCCGACGATCGCGATCTCGCGCGGCGGGGAGAAGTGGAGGTCGAGGGTGCAGAGCGCCCACCCGAACGCGGCGGGCGCGCGCGGGACGAGGTCGCGCACGAGCCGCAGGACGGAGACGGCGTGCCGCTCGAGCTCGTCGTCGCCGTAGACCCGCGCGAGGCGCAGCAGCACGAACGCGAGCATCGAGTTGCCCGAGGGAATCGGGTTGTCGTCGAGGTCTTTCGTGCGCACGACGAGCTGTTCGCCGTCGGCGGGCGTCAGGTAGAAGCCGCCGCGCTCCGCGTCGGAGAACAGCTCGACCGCGAGCAGCGTGAGTCGTTGCGACTGCTCGAGCCAGCGCAGGTCGCCGGTGGCGACATGCAGCTCGTAAAGGCCATGCGCGACGTTCGCGTAGTCGTCGAGGTAGCCGGTGCCTGTGGCCCGGCCCTCGCGGAAGCTGCGCCGCAACCGGCCTTCCTCCGACAGCGGACCGAGCAGGAACTCCGCGAGGCCGCGGGCGGTGCCGAGCCAGTCGGGTCGCGCGAGCCTTCGTGCCGACTCCGCGAGCGCTGCGAGCGCGAGCCCGTTCCACGACGCGATCGCCTTGTCGTCGAGCCCCGGCTGGGCGCGGCGGGAACGAATCTCCAGCAGGCGCTCACGCAGGTCCGAGTCGAGGTCGCCGCGCACGATGGAGCGCCCGTGCTCGAACGGCTCGAGCAGCTCCACGGGTACGCCTTCTTCCTCCGTCCAGGTGTACGTGAGCCCCTCGACGCCATCGGTATCCGCGTCCTGGGAGGACGCGAACGCGCCGTCGGGTAGCAGCAGGTCTCGGAGCATGTACTCGACTGTCTCCTCGGCCACTTCCCGGTAGCGCTCGCGGCCGGTGACGAGCCAGGCGTGGAGATACGCCGGGACGAGCAGCGCGTTGTCGTAGAGCATCTTCTCGAAGTGCGGAACCAGCCAGCGGTCGTCTACGGAATAGCGGTGGAAGCCGCCCCCGACGACGTCGTACATGCCGCCGGCTGCCATCCCGTCGAGCGTTCGCTCGACCATCTCCGTCTCCCCCCGCCGCAACAGCAGCTCGAGCACCGAGTGCGGCGGGAACTTCGGCGCACGGCCAAAGCCGCCCCACTCGGGATCGAACGACGCGCGCAGCCCGCGCACCGCCTCGCCGACGAGCGACTCGGTGAGCGGCTCCGACGATGGCGCACGTCGACCGGCGCTGCCGATGGCGTCGACCAGCTGGGCGGCCGAGCGCGTGACGTCGGCCCGGCGCTCGCGGTACGCGCTCGAGACCGCCTCCAGCACCTGCGTGAAGCTCGGCAGGCCATGGCGTGGCTCGGGTGGAAAGTACGTGCCGCCGTAGAACGGCTCGCCGTCGGGCGTCAGGAACGCGGTCAGCGGCCACCCACCATGACCGGTCAGCGTCACGACCGCGTCCATGTAGACCGCGTCGAGGTCGGGACGCTCCTCGCGGTCGACCTTGACGTTGACGAAGTGCTCGTTCTGGACGCGCGCCGTCTCCTCGTCCTCGAACGACTCGTGCTCCATCACGTGGCACCAGTGGCACGCCGCGTAGCCGATGGAGAGGAGGATCGGCCGGTCCTCCTCGCGCGCGCGGGCGAGCGCCTCCTCGCCCCAGGGGTACCAGTCGACGGGGTTGTCCGCGTGCTGGAGGAGGTACGGGCTCGTCTCACCCGCCAGCCGGTTCACGTGCCTCCTTCCGGCGCCGCATCAGCCAACGCACGAGCTCGACGGCGCCGGCGATCGAGAAGGCGATGAGCAGCGCGAGCGCGAGGCCCTTCCACGGCGCCTCCTCGAACTGCTTGCCGCCGACGTAGCCGAGCATCGCCGCGTAGGTCGCCCACACGATGGCGGCGATCGCGTCGAACGTCGCAAAGCGGCGCCACGGCATCTCGAGACCGCCTGCCGAGAGGCATACCGCCGTCCTGCCACCGGGGATGAAGCGCGCGACCACGATCAGCTCTCCGCCGCGCTCGTCGAGCTGGCGGTCCGCCCAGGCCATGCGCTCCTTGGCCTTCTCCGAGCTGAAGAACCGTCGCTTGACGGAGTCGCCCCACCGGCGGCCGATGAAGTAGACCGTGTTGTCGCCGAGGAACGCGCCGAGCGCTCCGCAGAGGATGACGAGCGGCAGATAGAGGTCGCCCGAGGACGCGATCACCCCGGCCGTGACGACGAGCGTCTCGCTCGGGACGAGCGGGATGAGGACGTCGAGGTACGCGACGGCGAAGATGACGAGGTAGGACCACCACGCGCCCGAGACGAGCTCTGTCAGCCGGTCGAACATCCGTGAGACGGTACGTTAGGCTCTCGCCGTGAGCGTCACGTTGCTCGTCGGTACGCGGAAAGGCCTCTTCCAGCTGCACTCGGACGACCGCCGGTCGTGGAAGCTCGACGAGCCGACGCTCGAGGGCTGGGACGTCCTGCACGCCATCGTCGACGGCCGCGACGGCACGCTCTACACGGCAGCCAACACGTACCCCTATGGCGGCACCGTGCAGCGCTCGCCCGACATGGGCAAGACGTGGGAGCGCGCGGAGGACATCGGGTTGCCCGAGGAATCCGGGCTCAAGCTCGAGAAGACGTGGCACGTCCGCCCAGGGCGCGAAGAGGGCGAGCTCTGGCTCGGCGCAGCGCCAGGGGCGCTTCTCCGCTCCACGGACAGCGGCAAGACGTTCGAGTCGGTGGCGAGCCTCACCCAGCACACGACGCGCGAGCGCTGGGAGCCGGGCGCGGGCGGCATGTGCTGCCACTCGATCCAACTCGACGCCGACGACCCGGATCGGATGTACGTCGCGATCTCGGCCGCGGGCTCCTTTCGCACCGACGACGGCGCCAAGTCGTGGACGCCGATCAACAAGGACGTCGCCGCCGACTTCCACCCCGAGAAGTACCCCGAGGTCGGCCAGTGCGTCCACAAGCTGCTCGCGCACCCTGCGAAGACCGGACGGCTCTGGCAGCAGAACCACTGCGGCGTCTACCGCTCGGACGACCGCGGCGAGAACTGGGAGCGGCTCGACGGCAACGGCCTGCCCAGCAGCTTCGGCTTCCCGATCATGATCCACCCGCGGGACCCGGACACGGCGTGGGTGATCCCCCAGACGGCGGACCTCAACCGCGTCACGGCCGAAGGCCGCCTCGGCGTGTACCGGACGCGCGACGCGGGCGAGTCGTGGGAGCTGACCGCGAACGGACTGCCCGACCAGGCGTGGACCGGCGTGCTGCGCGAGGCATCGTCCTTCGACGCGGCGGATCCGGTCGGCCTCTACTTCGGCACGCAGTCAGGATCGGTGTGGGTGTCGCCGAACGAAGGCGGCGAGTGGATCGAGGCCGCGTCGAACCTCCCGCCCATCCTCTCGGTCGAGGCGCATTGGCAGGAGTGACCGTCCTCCTGCCCTCGATCCTCGCGGCCGAGGCGGGCGGGCAGGGTCGGTTCGAGCTGGAGGCGGAGACGGTGGGGGACGCGCTGCGTGCGCTGCCCGTGGAGAACATGCTCTTCGACGAGCGCGGCGAGCTGCGCCGGCTCGTCAACGTCTACGTCGACGGGGTCGACATCCGTGGTGGTGCCGGCGTCGACTCGACTCTCACGGGTGGCGAAGAATTGCGCGTCGTTCAGGCCGTCGCCGGCGGCTGAGCCACAAGCTCCGCGAGCAACGCCCGGGCGGCGTTCGCGCCTGCGGTGCTGCCCTTCCGCTCGTGGACGCCGATTGCCTCCTCGAGCGCGGCCGCTGCCTCTTCGGGCCGTCCGGCAAGACGGAGAACTTCTGCCAGATCGGTGAGCGCGTCGGCCTGGTCAGGGAGGAAATCGCTACCGGTCGCCATCAGCGTCGCCTCGCGGACCAGGCGCTCGGCCTCCGAGAAGTCCCCCCTGTGGGCCAGCACCTTGCCCAGGGACCGGCGCATGCCGATCTGTCCGTCGAGATCATCCTCGAGCAGGTACCTCGAGGTGAGATCGAGCCAGCGCAGCGCTTCGGCAGCTCGTCCCTGGGCGCACAGCGCGTCGACGAGGAAGGGCGTGACGCTCGCAAGGTGCCCCCAGTCCCCCATGCGCTCGAGCGTCTCGGAGGCGTAACGGAGGGCGCGCTCAGCCGCTACGGGATCACCGGCCAGGAGCTCGATACATCCGGCGGCACGCAATACCGAGGCGGCCAGCAGCATTTCGAGGCCGAGCTCCTCGGCCAGCACTCTGGCTTCGGCGCTCAGGTCGCGCGCGACCGCGAAGTCGCCTCGCATCGCCTCGAGCCAAGCGCGCGTCGAGAGAATCGCCACTTCCGCGCGGCGACTTCCCTTCGTCCGCTGGCGAACGTCCTCGGCCATAGCAAGACACGACTCGACGTCAGTCGGACCGTGCAGCGCAGCAGTGAGCTTGCTGCGGAGGCTTTCTGCTTCCTGCCCGACATCGCCGACCTCGTGGGCGTACGTGGCGGCACGCTCGAGATCGTCGACGGCCGGTCCGGCTTCGCCTCGCCAAAGTCGAAACATTCCGGTGATGGTCAGGGCGCGTGCCAAACCGGATACGTCCTCGGTCTCCTCGAAGACCCCAATCGCGTCCTCCAGCCTGGGCCTCACCTCGTCATGGCTCGTATCGCGATCCGAATGAAGGTCGAGATAGGCGAGGGCGACGGTGGCGTGGGCGACGGCGCCGCGCTCTCCCGCCGCCTGCCCTGCCTCCGCCGTCTGAGACAGCACCACCCGAGCCTGATCCCAGTCGCCTCGGTCGATGAGCGCCCAGCCGAGGGAGGGCTGAAGGCGCAGGCGCCGCGGATCATCAGCAGGTAGCAGGCCGGCGGCGCGTTCGAGCAGGTTCTGAGCTGCAGGCAGGTCGCTCCGCGCGAAGGCTCGCCGCCCCGATCCCGCCAGCCGCTCCGCGGCGCGTTCGGCAAGAGCCCGGCTCCGCTCGGCATCGGTCCCGAGGTCGGCCAGGCTTCGATGAGCCTGCTCGAAGTGATAGCCGACGATCTCGTCGAACTCCTCGCCTCTGCCGCCGAGCCAGCCGCCCGCGCGCTCATGCAGGTCTGCCCGCAGCTCCTTCGGAATGCGCTCGTAAGCCGCGTCGCGCAGGAGGCTGTGACGGAACAGAAACGTGTCCGCGATCGCCTCGTGCGGGCGGATCAACTCCTTGCGGACGAGCGCCGAGAGCTCAGCGCCTGCCGGGCGCCGGCGCTGAGGCTCCAGCTCCGCCAGCGCGTCCCATTCGAACTCCAGGCCGACAACGGCGGCGCGTTCGAGGAGATTCATTTGCTGCGGTGGAAGACCGTCCAGCCTTGCCGAGAGCAATGCCTGGATCGTGGGAGGTATTCGGTCGGCATCGCCCCCTTCGCCGAGCACGGCAACGAGCTGCTCGACATAGAGTGGGTTGCCCTCCGCAATCCTGCAAATTCGTGTGCGCACATCCTCGGCCAGCTGATGCTCAGCAGGCAGCTCTGCGATCAGCTCGTTGGTCTCGGTTGCCGAGAGCGGCTCGAGCCGGATCTGGCTGCCTCCCCAGGCCGGACGCTCGTCGAGCAGCTCGGGGCGCGCAAGGCACAGCAAGAGGAGCGGCGCGTCCCGGGTCCACTCGGCGAGATGCTCGATGAGGTCGAGCAGGGTCGCCTCCGCCCAGTGGATGTCCTCGAGCACCAGGACCTGCGGCTTTACGCGAGCCCGCTCCTCGAAGACCTTTCGCATCGACCAGAAGACGTCCTCAGGGGTACTGGCCGACAGCACCGACGCCAGCTCGCCTTCTGCTTCGAGCTCGCGAAAGATCTCCACGAACGGCCAGTACGTGATGCCCTCTCCGTAGGGCAGGCAGCGTCCGAACAGCACCTCCGCCTCGTCTCGCAAGGTGCGTGCGCATTCGAGTGCGAGTCGCGACTTGCCGATACCGGGCGGTCCCAGCACCGTGAGCAGGCGGCCGCGACGCTCCGCCACGCATTCCGTGAACGCGTTCTGCGCGACTTCGAGCTCCTCGCGGCGGCCGACGAGCGGAGCGTCGAGCTGGCGGGCCATCGCCTCTGCACCCTCGGTAACCCCCAACAGGCGAAACGCAACCACGGGCTCGACTTTCCCTTTCGCCTCGACCGGCTCTATCGGCTCGACCTCGATCGCGTCCCGGGCCAGGCGCAACGTGGCCCCGCCGAGGAGGATCTCGCCCGGCTCGGCCGCCTGCTCGAGCCGGGCGGCGACGTTGACGACATCACCTGTGACGAGCGCGTCCCCGGCACCGGCGATGACTTCGCCCGTGTTGACGCCAATTCGCGCCTGCAAGCCGAGTGCGGTCACCGCGTCACGGAGCTCGACGGACGCGCGGAGCGCGCGGAGCGCGTCATCCTCGTGGAGCTTCGGGATCCCGAAGACCGCCATGACCGCGTCGCCGATGAACTTCTCGATAGTGCCGCCGTGGCGCTCGAGCGCGGCTCGCGCATCCTCGAAGTACCGTGACTGGATAGCCCGGAGCGCCTCCGGGTCAAGCTGGTCGCCGGCGCTCGTATACCCGGCGAGGTCGCAGAAGAGAACCGTTACGACCTTGCGTACGTCTGGCACCGCCGAAGCGTAGTGCGAGCTAGCCGATCTCGACCATGCGCTGGATGGCCAGGCGGGCCTTCGCCGCGATCTCCGGCTCCACCTCGACTTCGAACTTCCAGTCACGCAGCGAGTCGCGCAGCTTCTCGAGGGTGATCATCTTCATGTACTTGCAGATGGCGTCCTCGGAGACCGCCTCGAACGTCTTCCCGGGCACGTCCTTGCGCAGGCGGTGGAGGATGCCGGTCTCAGTGGCGATGAGGAAGCGCTCCTTCGGCGACTGCTTGGCGAAGCGGATCATGCTCTCCGTGCCGAGGATGTGCGTGTTCTTGTTGCCGAACGCCATGCACTGGCTCGCGCAGCCGCACTCAGGGTGGACAAGGAACTCGGCGTCGGGCGCATCGGCCTGCCAGCGCTCGATGTCGGCGGGCCGGATGCCGGCGTGGACGTGGCACTCGCCCATCCAGATGTTGAGCTTGCGTCCCGTCACTTTTTCCAGCCAGACGCCGAGGTAGAGGTCGGGCAGGAAGAGAATCTCCTCGTCCTCGGGAACGGCGTCGATGATCGCCTTCGCGTTCCCGGAGGTGCAGCAGTAGTCGGACTCCGCCTTGACCTCGGCGGTCGTGTTCACATACGAGACGACCGTCGCGCCGGGGTGCTCCGCCTTCCACTCGCGCAGCTGGTCGGCGGTGATCGACGCGGCGAGCGAGCAGCCGGCGTCGAGATCGGGGATGAGCACGGTCTTCTCCGGCGAGAGGATCTTCGCCGTCTCGGCCATGAAGTGGACGCCGCAGAAGACGATCGCCTCGGCGTCCGTGTCGGCGGCCTCACGCGACAGGCCCAGCGAGTCGCCGACGTAGTCGGCGACGTCCTGCACCTCTGGCACCTGGTAGTTGTGGGCGAGGATGACGGCGTCGCGTTCGCGCGCCAGCGCCTTCATCTCGTCCTGCATCCGGCTGATCGTCTGTGTGGTCACGGGAGCACCTCCAGAGAGACGTCGAGCGAGCGGGCTGAATGGGTGAGCGCGCCGACGGAGATGAAGTCGACTCCGGTCTCCGCGATCGCGCGCACGGTGTCGAGATTCACGCCGCCCGACGCTTCGAGCTTCGCACGGCCGGCGACGAGGGCGACGGCCTCGCGCAGCTCGTCGAGCGTCATGTTGTCGAGCAGGATGGCGTCGGCTCCGGCGTCGACCGCCTCGCGAACTTGGTCGAGGGTCTCGGCCTCCACCTCCACGGGCAGGTCGGTCGCGGCGCGGAGCGCGGTGATCGCCGCCGCGATGCCGTCCGTCAGGCGCAGGTCAATGTCCTTCACGAGCACACCGTCGTCGAGGCCTTGGCGGTGGTTCTGCCCGCCGCCGGAGGCCACGGCGTGCTTCTCGAGGGCGCGGAGTCCTGGCGTCGTCTTGCGAGTGTCGAGGATCGTCGCGCCCGTGCCCTGTACGGCGTCGACGTAGCGTCGGGTCAGCGTTGCGATGCCGGAGAGCCTGCCGATGAGGTTGAGCGCCAGACGCTCGCCGGTGAGCACGCCGCGCGCGGAGCCCTCGACCTCGGCAATCGGCCCGGGCTCGATCTCAGCTCCCTCGTCAGCCAGCGGGTCGAAGCGGGCGCCGAGCTCGGCGAACACCACCGTCGCAACTTTCAGGCCGCACACGACTCCCGGCTCTTTCGCCAGCACGACGGCCTTGCAGGTCGCGGCCTCGTCGATGAGCGCGAGCGTGGTCACGTCACCGGTACCCACGTCCTCCTCCAGCCACGAACTCGTGTCGGGGAGCGTCACGGCCATCGCTCGAACGTCACCTCCTCGCCTGCCCCGATGACGCTGTGAGCGGCGAAGCGCTTGTCCTCGAACGGGAAGTCGGCGCGGAAGTGCCCGCCGCGGCTCTCCTCTCGGGCGAGCGCGCTCCGCGCGACCAACCGCGCCAGGAGGTGCGGCGACTCGCTGAGGCGCCGGAGCCCGGCAGCGTCGCGCACGAGCCCGGCGTCCTCCCACATCGCCACGCGAAGCGCCGGCGTCACCTCGCCAGGGACACTCTCAGTGACTGTCCCTGGGACTGTCCCCCTAACATGTCCGTTCGGGACGTCGAAAAGGGCGGCGAGGGCGGCGCGGCGGCCGAAGACGAGGCATTCGAGCAGGGAGTTCGACGCGAGGCGGTTGGCGCCGTGGACGCCGGTGCAGGCGCACTCGCCCGCCGCGTAGAGGCCTGCGACGTCCGTACGGCCGTCAAGATCCGTGACGATGCCGCCCATCGTGTAGTGCGCGGCCGGCGAGACGGGGATCGGCTCGAACGCGGGGTCGAAGCCCTCTCGCTCGAGCGCGTCCATGAGGGCCGGGAAGCGACCGCGGTCGATCTCGCGCAGGTCGAGCAAGGCAGTCCCCCGCTCGCCGACGGCGCGTGCGACGACGTCGCGTGGCGCGAGCTCGTCGGTGAAGCGCTCGCCCGCAGCGTCGACGAGCACCGCCCCCTCGCCGCGTAGCGCCTCGCTCAGCAGCAGGCCGTTCTCGGCCAGCACGGTCGGGTGGAACTGCATGAACTCGAGGTCTGCAAGCCGCGCGCCCGCATGAAACGCCATGGTCATGCCGTCACCGGTTGCGCCTCGCGGATTCGTCGTCCGCTCCCAGAGCGACGCGGCGCCTCCGGTCGCGACGAGCGTCGCTCGTGCCTCGACGGTGCGCCGATCCGTCGCGACGCCGGCCGGCGTGATCGCCCGCACCGTCTCACCCTCGGACACGCGAATGCGAGGGTGCTCCAGCACGCGGTCGACGAGCACTCGGAGGATCTCCTTCCCGGTGGCGGCACCGGCGACGTGGAGCACGCGGCGGCGCGAGTGCCCGCCCTCGAGGCCCGGTTCGGGATCGAACGGCACGCCGAGGTCACGGAGGTCGGCCACGCGTGCGGGCGCCTCCTCGACTCGCGCCCGGACGGCGCTCTCACGACACAGGCCGCGTCCGGCGCGCACGGTGTCCTCCGCGTGCAGCTCCGGGCTGTCGTCGGCTGCGATCGCCGCAGCTACACCGCCCTGAGCGAGGTAGCTGGCGGACGAGCGCAGCGCGCCCTTCGAGAGCAGCAGCACATCCGCCTCCTCACCGACGCAAAGCGCGGCGTACAGGCCGGCGATACC
>JBKJWA010000034.1:0-21130 GCA_046716705.1 Gaiellaceae bacterium | reverse complement strand
CAGTTTTGAGCGTTGGCGGATTCAAGGACAAAGGTGAGCTCAAGGAGCGCGTCGTCGAGATCAACCGCGTGGCAAAGGTCGTCAAGGGCGGCCGGCGCTTCTCGTTCACGGCGCTCGTCGTCATCGGCGACGAGACGGACAAGGTCGGGCTGGGCTACGGCAAGGCCCGCGAGGTCCCGCTCGCAATCTCGAAGGCGGTCGAGGACGCGAAGAAGAACATGTTCGTCGTGCCGCGAAAGGGCACGACGATCACGCACGAGATCATCGGCGAGTTCGGCGCCGCCCGCGTCCTGCTCCGCCCGGCGAGCGAAGGCACCGGCGTGATCGCCGGTGGTGGCGTGCGCGCCGTGCTCGAGCTCGGCGGCGTACGCGACATCCTCGCGAAGAGCCTCGGCACGACGAACCCGATCAACATGCTCAAGGCGACCGTCAACGGTCTCCAGCGGCTGCGCACGCCTGAGGACGTCGCGCTCGCGCGCGGCCTCACGGTGGCACAGGTGCTCCCGATTCCGAAGGCGAAGGCTGAGGCGGCGGCGAAGGAGCCGGTGCCGGAGGAAGCACCTGAGCCCGAGGCTTCCGTGGAAGCGGAGACGCCGGCGTGAAGACGCTGAAGATCACGCAGGTCCGCAGCCAGATCGGCCAAACGCCGAAGCACCGCGGCACGCTGCGGGCGCTCGGCCTGGGCAAGATCGGCCGTTCAGTCGAACGTCCGGAGAGCCCTGAGCTCGCCGGTATGCTGAGGAAGGTCCGCCACCTCGTCCGGGTGGAGGAGTCCTGATGCCTTCCGAGCTCAACCTCTCCAGCCTCAAGCCGGCCCAGAAGCGCGCCGCGCGCAAGCGCGTCGGCCGCGGCATGGGCTCGGGCAAGGGCCGTTATGCCGGTCGCGGCATCAAGGGCCAGAAGTCACGCGCGGGCTCACACAAGATGCCGGCGGGCTTCGAGGGCGGCCAGACGAGGCTCTACATGCGGTTGCCCAAGCTGCCGGGCAATACGTCGAAGGACGCGATGCCGATCGGGCCGTTCCGGACGCACACGCAGGGCGTCAACGTCCGCGATCTCGAGCGCGTGTTCGATGCCGGCGCCGAGGTCACGCCCGAGTTGCTCAAGGCGAAGCGTCTCATTCGCACAATGCGCATCGACGTGAAGATCCTCGGCCAGGGCGAGCTCACGAAGAAGCTCACCGTCTCGGCCCACGGCGTCTCGAAGTCGGCGCGCGAGAAGATCGAGGGTGCCGGCGGCACGGTCACGCTGCTGCGCGAGCCGAAGGAGCGCAAGCGCAAGAAGCACCGGAAGGCTGCAAAGCCGGTCGAGGCGGAGGCGGAGACGCATGCCGCCGAGGAGTCGGAGGAGGCTGGAGAAGTGGCCGAGCCCGAGGCCGAGCCCGAGACCGAGGCAGCCGAGCCCGAAGAGGAGTAAGTCGTGCTGTCCTGGTTGACGAACGCGTGGCGCGTGCCGGAGCTGCGCCGCCGCCTGCTGTTCACGGCGATGATCATCGCGCTCTACAGGCTCGGCTCGTGGGTGCCCGCGCCCGGCGTCGACTCGGAGCAGATCAAGCAGTACTTCTCGTCACAGGGTGGCACCGTGCTGGGACTCCTCAACCTCTTCTCCGGAGGAGCCCTCTCGCAGTTCTCGCTCTTTGCGCTCGGGATCATGCCGTACGTCACGGCGTCGATCATCCTCCAGCTCTTGACCGTCGTCGTGCCGTCGCTCGAGCGGCTCCAGAAAGAGGGCGAGGCCGGCTACGCGAAGATCAACCAGTACACGCGCTACCTCACGATCGTGCTGGCCGCGTTCCAGGCGCTCGGCTACGCGTACCTCTTCAAGCGGCAAAACGCGCTCGAGGCAAGCTCCGGCCGCGTCGTGATCATCGTCATCACGCTGACGGCGGGAACCGCGCTGCTCATGTGGATGGGCGAGCTGATCACGAAGCGCGGAATCGGCAACGGCATCTCGATCATCATCTTCGCCTCGATCATCGCGGACGCACCGACGACGATCCGTGCGTGGGTGGACGGCGGCCCTACGACGAAGCTGTTCTTCCCGCTCGTGTTCCTCGCGGTCACGGTGGCGGTCGTCTTCATCCAGGAGGGCCAGCGCAAGATCCCGATTCAGTACGCCCGACGTGTGGTGGGGCGCCGCGTCACGTCGGGAGGGTCCACGTACATGCCGCTGCGCGTGAACATGGCAGGCGTCATCCCGATCATCTTCGCGGCGGCCGTGCTCGCGTTCCCGCCGACGATTGCGCAGTTCTTCCCGCAGACTCAGAACTTCATCAACGATTGGTTCAGCCCGACCGACGTCGGCTTCCTCACGTTCGAGGCGTTCCTCATCATCCTCTTCACGTACTTCTACACGGCCGTGCAGTTCAACCCGATCGACCAGGCTGACAACCTCCGCAAGCACGGCGGCTACATCCCCGGCATCCGTCCGGGCCCGCCGACGGCGCAGTACCTCGACCGCGTGCTGACACGGTTGACACTGCCGGGCTCGATCTACCTCGCGCTCGTGGCCGTCGTGCCGACGTTCATCATCCAGTTCTTCGACTTCTCGTCGTCGACGCAGATCTTCCTCGGCGGGACGTCGCTCCTGATCATGGTCGGTGTCGCGCTCGACACGATGCGCCAGATGGAGTCGCAGATGATGATGCGCTCCTACGAAGGCTTCTTGAAGTAGCGCGTTGTCGCTGAACGTTCTGATCTTCGGGCCGCAGGGCTCCGGCAAGGGGACACAGGCTGCCCGCATCGCCGCGGAGTACGGCGTCCCGCACGTCGCCACTGGGGAGATGTTCCGCGCAGCGATCGCCGCGCGAACCCCGCTCGGTCTCGAGGTCGAGCCGATTCTTGCCTCGGGAGCCCTCGTGCCCGACAAGCTGACGATCGGCCTCATCCGCGAGCGGCTCTCGGAGGACGACGCCGAGCGCGGGTTCGTGCTGGACGGCTTTCCGCGGAACGCCGCCCAGGCGGGCGCGCTCGACGAGTTGCTCGAAGAGCTCGACCGGCCGCTCGACGTCGTGCTCGACCTCCACGTGCCGGACGAGATCTGCATCGAGCGGCTCTTGGGCCGCGCCGAGGAGGAGGGCCGCACCGACGACAGCCCCGAGGCGATCGCGAAACGGCTCGAGATCTTCCATCGTGAGACGGAGCCACTGGTCGGCTACTACCTGCCTCGCGGGATCGTCGTCGGCGTCCACGGCGACCGCTCGCAGGACGAGGTATGGGGCGAGATCGTCGACGCTCTCGAGAGAGTCGCCGCATGATCATGCGTAAGTCACCGGCCGAGATCGAGCTGATGGCCGCCGCGGGCGAGATCGTCGCCGCGACGCTGGCGCTGCTCGGCGAGACGATCCGCCCGGGCGTGACGACGGGCGAGCTCGACGCAGTCGCCGAGGAGTTCATCCTCTCTCGCGGTGGCGAGCCGACGTTCAAGGGCTACCGCGGCTATCCGGCCGCGACGTGCCTCTCCCCGAACGACATGATCGTCCACGGCATCCCCGGCGACTACGCGCTCGACGAGGGTGACATCCTGTCGGCGGACGTCGGCGTCACGCTCGAGGGCTTCGTCGCCGACTCGGCGTACACGTTCGCGGTGGGGGAGATTCCCGACAGCGTGGAGCGCCTGCTCGAGGCGTGCAAGGCGGCGCTCGATGCGGCGGTCGAGCAGTGCCGCGAAGGCAACCGTCTCTCGGACGTGTCCCACGCTGTCCAGGAAGTCGCCGAAGGAGCCGGCTTCTCGGTCGTCAGGGAGCTCTCGGGCCACGGCATCGGCCGCTCGATGCACGAGGATCCACAGATCCTCAACTTCGGCGAGCCGGGGCGCGGGCCTGTGCTGGGCGAGGGCATGACGCTCGCGATCGAGCCGATGATCACGATGGGCGGCCCCGAGATCGTCGTCCACGACGACCGCTGGTCGATCTCGACGGCCGACGCTTCGCTAGCTGCCCACTTCGAGCACACGGTCGCGGTCACGGCCGATGGCCCCAAACTCCTGACTGCGACAAGGGTTTTGCTACCATGAGCCGACCTGCGGCGCAGCCAGGCTGCGCCGTATCTTTGTCATGAAAGTACGCCCTTCCGTCAAGCCGATGTGTGAGCGCTGCCGCGTGGTCAAGCGGCATGGCCGCGTGTTCGTCATCTGCCAGAACCCCCGTCACAAGCAGCGGCAGGGCTAGGAGAACCGCCATATGGCACGTATTGCCGGAGTCAACCTCCCGAACCAGAAGCGGCTCGAAGTCGGGCTGACGTACATCTACGGCATCGGCCCGGCGACGGCGCTCAAGGTCTGTGCCGACCTCGGCCTTTCGCCGGAGACGAAGGTGAAGGACCTTACGGACGCCGAGACGACGAAGCTTCAGCGGCACATCGACTCGAGCCTCCAGGTCGAAGGCGACCTCCGGCGTGAGCGGTCGCAGTCGGTGAAGCGGCTCCAGGAGATCGGGGCGTACCGTGGCACGCGCCACCGTCGCGGCCTCCCGGTGAACGGCCAGCGGACGAAGACGAACGCGCGGACGCGCAAGGGCCCGGCCAAGAGCGTCGGCCGCAAGAAGAAGGCGACCTGATGGCCCCTCCGAGGAAGGCAGCCAAGGGCCGCGGACGTCGCCGCGTCAAGAAGAACATCGCCATCGGCCAGGCGCACATCAAGTCGTCCTTCAACAACACGATCGTCGCGCTTACCGACAAGGAGGGCAATGTCATCGTGTGGGAGTCGGCCGGCTCGGCAGGGTTCAAGGGGTCGCGCAAGTCGACGCCGTTCGCGGCGCAGGTGACGGCAGACGCCGCCGCCCGCAAGGGCATGGAGCACGGCCTGCAGAAGGTCGAGGTCTTCGTCAACGGTCCCGGCTCGGGTCGTGAGACGGCGATCCGGTCGCTCCAGGCCGCCGGGCTCGAGATCATGGGCGTCCGCGACGTGACACCCCAGGCTCACAACGGTGTCCGCCAGAAGAAGAGGAAGCGCAACTAGTGGCCCGGTATACAGGTCCAAGCTGCAAGCTGTGCCGCCGCGAGGGCATGAAGCTCTTCCTCAAGGGGGAGCGCTGCCTGACGGAGAAGTGCGCGATCGAGCGCCGCTCGTATCCGCCCGGCGAGCACGGCCGCGGCCGTATCAAGCAGTCGCAGTACCTGCTCCAGCTGCGCGAGAAGCAGAAGGCCCGCCGCTACTACGGCCTGCTCGAGAAGCAGTTCCGCAACTACTACGAGAAGGCCGCCCGCGGCTCCGGCGTTTCAGGCGAGAACCTCCTCCGCCTGCTCGAGACGCGGCTGGACAACGTCATCTACCGCCTCGGCTTTGCGGCCTCACGCTCTCAGGCCCGTCAGCTCGTCCGCCACGGCCATTTCCAGGTCAACGGCCGGCGCGTGAACATCCCCAGCTACCAGGTCAAGCCCAACGACATCGTCAATCTCAAGAACGGCAGCCCGGCCGAGCGGGTCGTTCGCGACGCGACCGACCTCACCGCGTCCGTGGCGCCGTGGCTCCAGGCCGACCACGACGGCCTCACCGGCAAGATCCTCAAGCTCCCGGACCGCGAGGACATCGACACGCCGGTCCAGGAGTCGCTCATCGTCGAGCTCTACTCGAAGTAGCGCCCAGCGCGCTTTAAGGAAGGAAGGAGACACGTGGCCACCCGCACCAGCCTCATGGAGTTCCAGATCCCGCGCATCGTCCACGAAGAGGTCGACGAGCAGCGCGGCATCTTCGCGATCGAGCCGCTCGACCGTGGCTTCGGCTACACGTTCGGCAACTCGCTGCGCCGCGTGCTGCTCTCGTCGCTCGAGGGCGCAGCCGTCACGTCGGTGAAGCTCGAGGGCGTCGCTCACGAGTTCACGACGTTGCCTGGCGTTCGCGAGGACGTCACCGACATCCTCCTCAACCTCAAGAATCTCATCTGCCGTCTGCACGGTGAGCACCCTGAGGTCGAGATTCGGCTCCAGAAGAAGGGGCCGGGCCTGGTGACGGCGGCCGACATCCAGCTGCCGGCCGACCTCGAGATCCTCAACCCGGACCTCGAGATCGCTCACCTCGCCGACAAGGGGAAGCTCGAGCTGATCATGACCGTAGGCCGCGGCCGGGGCTACGTGCCCGCGGAGATGAACCGCGGGCCGGAGCACACGATCGGCGTCATTCCCATCGACTCGATCTTCTCGCCCGTCCGCCGTGTCTCCTACGACGTCGAGGCGGCCCGCGTGGGCCAGCGCACCGACTACGACAAGCTCGTGCTCGACGTGACGACGGACGGCTCGATCGACCCGCGCGAGGCAATCGCGCAGGGCGCCGAGATCCTCATCCGGCAGCTCGCGATCTTCACCGACATCGAGAGCATCGAAGGGTTCGGAGACGTGCCCGCCGAGGCGGCCACCGAGCCGTCACTCGCGCACGGGATGGAGAACTTCCCGATCGAGGAGCTCGAGCTCGGCGTCCGGTCGTACAACTGCCTGAAGCGCGTCGGCATCGAGACGATCGGCGACCTTGTCACGAAGACCGAGGTCGAGCTGGCCGCCATTCCGAACTTCGGCCGCAAGTCGATCGAGGAAGTAAAGGAGACACTCGCCGGGCACGGGCTGACGCTGCGGGGAGAAGAGCCTCTGTCATGAGGCATCAGCGGGCCGGCAAGAAGCTCGGGCGCGACGCGCCCCACCGCAAGGCGCTCTACGCGAACCTCACCGGCTCGCTGATCGTCCACGGCCGTATCAAGACGACGGTTGCGAAGGCGAAGGCCGTCCGGCCCGTGGCCGAGAAGATGATCACGCTCGGCCGGAGGGGCGACATCCACGCACGCAGGCAGGCGCTCGCCTACCTGCGCTCGCAGGAGGTCGTCCACCAGCTGTTCGCCGACGTGGCTCCGCGCTTCGCGGACCGGCCGGGCGGTTACACGCGGATCGTGAAGGTCGGGCCGCGCCCGGGCGACTCGGCGCCGATGGCGTACCTCGAGTTCGTCGACCACGTGCCCCGCGCGCCTGTCGTACGTGCGCCTGTGCGCGAAGAAGAGCCGGTCGAGGCCGAAGCCGCCGCAGCAACGTAGTCGCGTCGTGAGAATCCGGGCGTGAGGTCGAAGCTCACGCTCGAGTACGACGGGACGGCGTTCCACGGCTGGGCGGCCCAGCCTGGCCTGCGGACGGTGGAAGGCACGGTCCGAGACGCGCTCGGCTCCTTGTTCTCGGTCGTCGAGAGCGTCGCGGTCGCCGGTCGCACCGACACCGGCGTGCATGCGCTTGGCAACGTCGTCAGCGCCGACATCGGTGGAGGGCCCCCGGTGGAGCGCGTGCCCGAGGCGCTGAACACGCTCCTGCCCGACGACGTGGCCGCGGTCGCTGCCGAGGAGGCTCCCGCAGGCTTCCACGCCCGCCACTCGGCTCGGTCGCGCACCTATCGCTATCGAATCCATCGCCGGCGCGTGCGGTCACCGCTCGAGGTGCGACGGAGCTGGTGGTATCCGCGCCGAATCGATCTCGAAGCGCTGGCTGCCTCCGCCGAGCTCCTGCACGGCGAGCACGACTTCCGCGCGTTCACGCCCAGCGAGACGCAGCACGACGTCTTCCAGCGGACGGTTCACTCGGCCTCCTGGCACGAGCGCGGCGACCACCTCGACTTCGAGATCACGGCCGACTCGTTCCTTCGCCACATGGTGCGGACGATCGTCGGCACGATGTTCGAGCGGCAGCCCGACGACATCGCGCGGCTGCTGGAAGGTCACATGCGTACCGAGGCAGGACAGACGGCGCCGCCCTGGGGCCTCTACCTCGTCGCCGTCGAGTACTGATCGGCTGACTACGATCGAGGAGTGCGCTTCCCAATCGTCCTCTTCGACCTCGACGGCACGCTCATCGACTCCGGGCCGATGATCCTTGCGTCCATGGGCCACGCCGCGAAGGAGGTGCTCGGCCGCGACGTCCCGGATGAGGTGCTGGCCGCCGCCGTGGGAGGTCCTGGCCTCGTGGCCCAGATGCACGCCCTCGCGCCCGAACGCGTGGACGACCTCGTCGCGGCGTACCGCGCGCACAACGAGCCGCTCCACGAAGAGCTCGAGGCTTTCTGGGAGGTTGTCGAGGTGCTCCCGCGACTCCGGGCCGAAGGCCGGCGGCTGGGTGTCGTGAGCGCGAAGGGCCACGCGTCGATGCGATGGGCATTCACGCGCCTGCCGGAGCTCGAGGCGAACTTCGAGGTCGTGGTCGGCGCCGAGGACACCGAGCGCCACAAGCCCGATCCAGACCCGATCCTCGAGGCCCTCGCCCGGCTCGACGCAGCTCCCGCCGACGCCGCGTACGTCGGCGACTCGCCGTTCGACGTGCGAGCCGCGAAGGCGGCCGGGGTGTTCGCGGTCGCCGTCGCCTGGGGAGGGATCCACGCTGCGGAGGCTCTCGAGCGCGAAACGCCCGACGTCCTCGTCCACCATGCGGAGGAGCTCCTTGGCGTCCTCTAAGGCCTCGAAGCGTGCGGCCGGGCTGCGGGCCGAGCTGAACCGCGCGTCGATCGCCTACTACCTCGAGGACGAGCAGGTGTTGACGGACGCGGAGTACGACCGGCTCTACGACGAGCTCGTCGCCCTCGAGGAGGCGCATCCGGAGCTTCTCACCGAGGACTCACCCAGTCGGCGTGTCGGCGCGCCGCCGTCCGATCGCTTCCGGAAGGTGCGCCATCTCGAGCCGATGGGATCGCTCGACAAGGTGACGACGGGCGAGACGCTGCAGAAGTGGGCCGACGACATCCGGAAGCGCCTGGGCACGGACGAGCCCGTCGCGTATGTCGTGGAGCCGAAGATCGACGGCCTTGCGGTGAACCTCACGTACGAGGACGGTGTGCTCGTGCGCGGCGCAACGCGCGGGGACAGCATCCAGGGTGAAGACGTGACTGCGAACCTGCGCACCATCCGGGCCATTCCGTTGAGGATGCGCGGTGACGCCGTCCCGCGCGTGCTCGAGGTGCGCGGCGAGGTGTACCTGCCATTGTCCGGCTTCCGGGAGCTGAACGAGCGCCTGGCAGGGACCAGCCAGAAGCTCGCTCCCAATCCGCGAAACGCCGCGGCCGGGTCGGTGCGGCAGAAGAACTCGGCGATCACGGCCGACCGTCCGCTCTCCGTCTGGGTGTACGGCACGGGCCGCTGCGAGGGCGTCGCGTTCGACAGCCAGTCCGAGATGCTCGGGTGGCTCCGCGACCGAGGTTTTCCGACGAACCCTTTTGCCGAGCGGCTGGAAACGATCGAACAGGTGGCGGAGGCGTGCGGCGTCTGGGAGACACGGCGGGCGGAGCTCGACTACGAGATCGACGGCATCGTGATCAAAGTCGACTCACTCGAGCAGCAGCGACGTCTCGGCGTGCTCCACGGTAGGCCGCGCTGGGCGAGAGCTTTCAAGTGGGCGCCCATGACGGCACAGACGAAGCTCCTGAAAATCCAGGTTCGCGTCGGCCGGACGGGCGCTCTCAATCCATGGGCCATCCTCGAGCCCGTCGAGGTCGGCGGCGTGACCGTCTCCCGCGCGACCCTCCACAACGAGGAGGACATCAACCGCAAGCAGATCCGCGAGGGCGACATCGTCATCGTCCAGCGGGCGGGTGACGTGATCCCGCAGATCGTGGGGCCTGCGGGCGAGCACCAGCCGGGCACGCGGAAGTTCCGGATGCCGAAGAAGTGTCCGCTCTGCGGCGCCGACGTCGTCAAGCCCGAAGGCGAGGTCATGCACCGCTGCCCGAACCGTGCGTGTCCGTCACGTGGTCTGGAGACGCTCATCGCCTGGGTCGCCATCGCCGACATCGAAGGCGTCGGCGAGCAGTCGATCCGGCTCCTCTGGGACCACGGGCTCGTTCGCTCCTTACCTGATCTCTACCGTCTGACAAAGGAACAGCTCGTGGAGCTCGACGGGTTCGCCGAGCTCTCCGCCACAGCTGCGGTCGACGCGATTCAGAGGTCGAAGGACGTGCCCTTCTCACGCGTCCTGCTCGGACTGAACATCACGGGCGTCGGCTGGGTGCTCGCTCAGAACCTCGCCCGCGAGTTTGGGAACGTCGATCGCCTGATGGCGGCGACGCAGGAGGAGGTCGAAGTGACTGAGGGGTTCGGGCCGGACCGTGCCGAAGTCGTTGTGGAGTGGTTCGCGGAGGATCCGAACCGCCGGCTCGTCGAGGAGTTGCGGGCGCTCGGCCTGCGCTTCGAGTTGGGCGAGGAGGAGCGACCGGCGGAGGGACCGCTGACGGGCAGCACGTATGTCATCACCGGGACGCTCGAGAAGTACTCGCGTGACGAGGCAGCCGCCGCGCTCGAGGAGCTCGGAGCCAAGGTGACGAGCTCCGTCTCGTCGAAGACGACGGGGCTTGTCGTCGGCGAAGAGCCCGGCGCGTCGAAGCTCACGAAGGCTCAGCGCAGCGGCGTGCCGCTGCTCACCGAGGCCGACTTCGCAAAGCTTCTCAGTGCAGGGTGATCGTGACGGTCTTCCACTGCCACTGGGCAGCCTCTGCGAGTGTGGGCACCCAAACATCGATCCGTAGCCCCTTGATCGCCCCGCCTGTGTCGGCCGCGACGGCCTCGCCGTAGCCGGGAATCGTCATCCGCGTGCCGAGCGGGATCACGGTGGGATCAACGGCCACGACGCCGTAGCCGGTGGGGATGCCCGTCGCGGTCGTTCCGCGGAGGATATACGCGGTCGCGACGACCGTCAGGGTCTTGCCCGTTTGAGCGACGGGCGCCTGCGGGGAGGGCTGTGGTGACGGCTGCGGCAACGGCTCCGGCGTGTCGACGATCGTCTGCGCGCCGATCGAGCTGATGCTCGGCGCCGACTCCGCGACAGCCGTCTGCACCGACGCCGACGCCTGCGCGGCCTCTGCGGCCGCCACGGCCTCCGCGATCTGCCGCTCGTTGAGCACCTGCTCGGACTGCAGCTCCGAGATGTAGGCGATCCGGTCTCCGCGCGCCGACGCGAGCTCGTCGGTACGTGCGACGGCCGAGCGCATCAGCTCGCGGAGCTCACCTCGCCTCTGGGTCTGCTTGCGCAGGATCGAGGCAACGCGGACGCGAGCGGCCTGGGCCTCGTCGAGCACGCCGCTCGTGGCGTCCGCCGCGCGATGGATGCTGTCCACGCCGTCGATCGCGTCCTCGAGCGACCCGGCGCCGAGGAAGACTGCGAGCACGTCCGGCCGCTCGGTGATGTAGAGCGCCCGCACCTGCTCTCCCAGCCGCCCCTCGGCCTCTGCGAGCGTGTGCCGGGCCGCCTGCAGCTGCCGACGCGACGAGGCACGCTCTCGCTCGAGCCTGTCGAGACGCGCCTGGATGCCGGCGAGCGCCGACTCGGCGCGCGCAAGCTTCGACTCGAGCGCGAACAGCTCGAGGCGCGCCCGCTGCTCCGCCGACGCCAGCTCCGCGCCGCGCGCGCGAAGCGTCGCCGGGTTGTCGGCATGACCCGCTGCTGGTATGAGAAGCACGCCGGCGACCGCGAGGGCCGCGGCTGGTCGTTTCCACTGCACCGCGGCCTGACCGTATCAGAGGCTCGCGCCGTCGTGAACAGTAGAAGCCGCGTTTTGCAGCAACTTTGTGGCGGTTCTCGGTTGCAGGCATCCGCCGGCGCTGCTAGGGTCCCGCGCCAGTGACGTACCGGCCCCTCCCGGTGCGCCCTCGGTTGCGCGCTTCGAGAGCCTGTTCGACGGGCCGTCGCGTGACCCTCGCAGGGCTCCTGCTCGTCGCCTTCGGCGCGGCGCTGATCGGCGCTGGTCCGGCGCTTGCCGACCGCATCGAAGACAAGAAGGCCGAGGCTCAGCAAGTGCTCGCTGACATCGAGGCGCTCGACGCCGAGCTCGGGCAGTCGATCGAGGCCTACAACGCGGCCACGATCGAGCTCGACGCGATCAACGCCGACCTCGACGCCAACCGGCGCCAGATGGGCGTCGCACGGGGCAATCTCGGAGTGGCGCAGCGCCGGCTGGCGAACCGGCTTCGTGACCTCTACGTGGGCGGCGAATCTGCATCCGCGCTCGAGGTCTTCCTCGGCAGCACGAGCTTCGAGGACCTCATCGACCGTCTCGACACGATCGACCGCGTCTCCCAGGAGGACACGCAGGTACTGCAGGAAGTGGAGCGGTTCCGCAGCGAGGTGACGACTCGGCGCGGGCAGTTGAAGACGGCGAAGGCGAACCAGGAGTCGGTGGTCGCCGCGCGCGCTGAGGCAAAGCGCGAGATCGAGGCCGGGCTCGCAGAGCGGCAGGAGCTCCTCTCGTCGATTCGCGGCGAGATCCAGAGGCTCCGCGCCGAGGAAGCTCGCCGCCAGGAGATCCTCGCGCAGCAGGCCGCCTTGCGCCTCTCGAGCCAGGAAGCGGCCATACAGCAGGGAATCGACACGTCGGTGATCGGCGCCGGCGCGGAAACGCCCGAGGCGGCCGTCGCGCCGCCCGCGCGCTACGGCGGCGTTGTCGGGATCGCGATGCAGTACCTCGGCATCCCGTACGTCTGGGGCGGCGCCTCGCCGGCGGTGGGCTTCGACTGCTCCGGCCTCATCACGTACGTGTACGCGCAGGTGGGCGTCTCGCTGCCGCATCACGCGGCCACGCAGTACAACTACGGCGTCCCGGTTTCAAAGGATCAGCTGCAGCCGGGGGATCTCGTTTTCTTCAACGGGCTCGGCCACAACGGCATGTACATCGGCGGGGGGCAGTTCATCCACGCGCCGCACACGGGCGACGTCGTGAAGATCTCGAGCCTCTCCGACAGCTGGTACGCGGCGACCTGGGTCGGCGCGCGGCGCATCCTCTAAGGCTCGTAGAGCCGCTCGATCTCGGCGGCGAAGTGCTCCTGGCAGATCTTTCGCCTGAGCTTCAGCGTCGGCGTCACCTCGCCCTCCTCCATCGAGAAGTCGCGCGACAGGATGTTGAAGCGCTTGATCTGCTCGAAGCGCGAGTGGGGCGCGTTCACGTCGTCGACGATGCTTTGCACGAGCGCGTGGACGTCGGGGTGGCGGGAGAGCGTCACGAGGTCGCCGTCGAGGCCTTGGCGCTGCGCCCAGCCGGAGATCTCCGCGGGGTCGAGTGTGATGAGGGCTGCGACGTACGGCCTGCGGTCGCCGACGACGAGCGCCTGCGACACGTACCGTGACGACTTCAGCTCGTTTTCGAGATTCTGTGGGGCGACGTTCTTGCCGCCGGCCGTCACGAGGATGTCCTTCTTGCGGTCGGTGATCGTCACGAAGCCGTCGTCGTCGATCGTGGCGATGTCACCGGTCGCGAGCCAGCCGTCGTCGCCGAGGATCTCGGCCGTCGCGTCGTCGTCCTTGTAGTAGCCGGCGAAGACGGTGGGGCTGCGGATGAAGAGCTCACCGTCCTCTGCGACTTTCAGCTCCCAGCCCGGCAGCGCCTTGCCGACCGTGCCGAACTTGAAGCTCTCCTCGCGGTTCGACGTCGCGCCCGTCGTGCACTCGGTGAGCCCGTACGCCTCGAGAATGAGGATGTCGAGCGTGTAAAAGAACTCGAGGATCTCGACGGCGAGCGGCGCACCGCCGGAGACGGCCCGCCGCAGGCGCCCGCCCAGGCGCGCTTTCACCTTCGAGTAGACGAGGCGGTCGGCGAGACGGTGCTGCGCCATGAGGCCACGTGGAACCGGGCGGCCCCGCTGGCGGAGCACGCTCACCCTTCGCCCGACGTCGAGCGCCCAGTCGACGAGGCGCCGCCGTACCCCCGTCGCCTCGTCGAACGCAGCGAGCACGGCCGTATGGATCTTCTCGTAGACGCGCGGTACGCTCGGGAACACCGTCGGCCGCACCTTGAGCAGCGCGTCCGCGACGGCGTACGGATCCGCGCAGAACGCGATCGTGTAGCCGGCCATCGGGGCGAGGAGATGCGTGAGCCGTCCGAAGTTGTGCGCGAGCGGTAGATAGAGCAGCAGGAGGTCGTCCTTCCGGAAGACGTCGCCCATGTCATTCACGACCTTGGCCATCTCGTAGTAGTTGCGGTGGAGGATCTGGCAAGCCTTCGGCGGGCCGGTCGTGCCGGACGTGTAGATGAACGTGAAGAGGTCGTCCTCGGCGACCTGGCTCTCGGCATCGGTGAGCGCGGTCGGCTGCTCGGCCGCGAAGGCTCGGCCCCGCTCGGCTAGCCCGTCGAGGTCGGTGAACGTCAGGACGTGCTGTAGCCGCGGCAGCTCGCCGCGCACGGCTTCGACCTTCGCGAGCTGCTCCTGGTCCTCGACGAGCACTCCGACGGCGTCGGAGTGCTCGAGGACGTACCGGCAGTCCTCGGCGGATGAGTTCGCGTAGACCGGTGCCGTCACGCCACCGGTGAGCGCGAGCGCGAAGTCGAAGAGGCACCACTCGACGCGCGTCCCGGCGAGGATGCCGAACGAATCGCCCTTGCGAACACCGAGCGCCAGCAGGCCGTTCGCGAGCTCGTCCACCCGCCGGGCCGCCTCTGCGAGAGGCACCGGCGTCCAGTCGCCGTCACCCTCCGCGAGGTACAGCGGATCGGGCCGGCCAGACGCGACGGCGTCCCTCCAGAGCCTGACGATCGTCCGTTGCCGCCCGTTCATGGTGCGAACCCTATGTTGCAGGGATTCTCCGGCTGGGAAAGAACAATGAACGCCCCCATCTAGAATCTGACCGATGCGAACGACTTGGAACGGTGCGATCAGCTTCGGGCTGGTCACGATCCCCGTGGGCCTCGCCCCCGCGACAAAACCGGCTGCGCGGCAGTCGGACGTCTCGTTCCGGCTCCTGCACCGCGAGTGCAAGACGCCGATCAAGCAAAAGCGCTGGTGCCCGACGCACGACCGTGAGGTCGGCCCTGACGAGCTCGTGCGCGGCTGGGAGGTCGCGAAGGGCGAGTTCGTGATCGTCGAGGACGCCGATCTCGAGGCGATCGACCGCGACACGACGTCGCGCGCCATCGACATCAGGAGCTTCGTGCCCGCTGCCAGTGTCGACCCGATCTTCTACGACCGCACGTACTTCCTCGTTCCGGCGAGCGCGGGCGCACAGAGGCGGCCCTACGTCCTGTTGCTGGAGGCGATGCGCGAGACGCAGACCGCGGCGCTCGGGAGCTTCGTGCTCGCGGGCAAGGAGAAGCTCGCGCTCATCCGGGTGCGGGACGACGCGCTCGTGCTGGAGACGCTGTTCGTCGAGGAGGATGTCTATTCCGACGCCGAGATCGAGGAGGCCGTCGAGGATGTGAAGACGAAGAAGCAGGAGGTCGCCCTCGCGCTCCAGGTGATCGACAGCCTCGCTGGTGAGTTCGATCCCAAAGAGCTCACGAGCGAGTATCGGCGCGACCTGCAGACGCTGCTCGAGGAGAAGCTCGCGGGCGCCCCGCCGGCGAAGCCCGAGGTCGAGGAGGAGGCGGATGCTCCGGTCATCGATCTCATGGAGGCTCTTCGCAAGAGCGTCGCCGACGCCAAGAAGCGAAAGACGCAGGCAGAGAAACCGGCCGCCGCGCCGAAGCGGGCTCCCGCTCGCAAGAAGGCTGCTGTCGCGAAGAAGGGCTAGCGCGTTCTGCTCAGGCCTTCGCGGCCGTCACTTCGAGCTGCGCCTGGAAGAGCGTCTTGTCGATCTTGCCCTGGTAGATCGGCACGCCCTCCTCCACGCAGAAGCGGATGACTTCCTCCCGCTCCATGCCGACCTCCTTGGAAAGCTCTTCAGGCGTCAGGTGGTTTGGCATCGTTCCTCCTTCAGGCGACAAACGCAGAGAACGAAAAAGCCCGGCTGCCGTCGAAGGCCGCGCGGGCGGATGTGCTCGTGTCGCGGGGCTCGGTCAACAGGCCCGCGGTTCAACGGCAGTCATCGCTCTGAGCATACTCCGGGGTGGGGTTGGAGCGCAACGGGGGTCACGTCGTCAGACCGGGTTCGTGAGCTCGATGAAGTGCCAGGCCAGCCCGAACTCCTGCGCGAGCCGCGCGGAGAGCGCTTGCACCCCGAGTCGCTCCGTCGCATAGTGGCCGCCGGCGACGAAGTGGATCCCGTGCTCGCGTGCCGCCATCATCGTCGGCTCGGCAGGCTCGCCCGTGAGGAAGGCGTCATAGCCGGCCGCGGCGGCAGCACCGAGCAGCCCTGCCCCGCCCCCGGACACGATGGCTACCCGCCGGATCTCGTCGGGCCCGTAGAGAAACGCGAGCGGCTCCCGGCCGCCGACCGCGGACCGGACACGCGCCACGAAGACGTCTGGACTCAACGGCTCGTCGAGTGTGCCGCCGTGGCCGACGTCGAGCCGCTCCTCGATCTCGACGCCCAGCTCGCGCGCCAGCAACGCGTTGTTGCCGAGTTCCGGGTGCGCATCGAGCGCGAGGTGGTAGGCCGCAAGCGTGATGTCGGCGTCGATGAGCGCCTTCAAACGGCCTTTCATGGCCCGATCGACGACGCGGGAGTCGCGCTCCCAGAAGAGCCCGTGATGGACGATCACCATCTGCGCGCCGAGCGCGGCGGTGTGCTCGAAGAGCTCGCGTGACGACGATACGCCGCACGCGATCGCGGTCACCTCGTCGGCGCCGACCACCTGGAGGCCGATGGGCCCGAAGTCCGGGTACGACGCGACGTCGAGCAGCTCGTCGGCGAAGGCGAGAATCGCGTCCCGGTGCGCCACGCGGGGCAGTCTATGTCTGGCAGGGCTCGGCTAGGCGGCAGCCGCTGCGAAGGGAATGTCTGCGTCCGTTGCAGCACCTCCTTCCGGTGGAGAAAGGAACTCCACGCGGTGGGCGACCACCTCGAGCGCGCTGCGGCGGCTGCCGTCCTCGGCGTCCCACGAGCAGCTGCGGAGGCGTCCTTCGACTCCGACACGCTTCCCCTTGCCGAGGTACTGGCTACAGAGCTCGCCCTGGCGGTCCCAGGCGCTGACGTGGACGAAGTCGGCGCCGCCGTCCTTCGACGGCCGGTCGATCGCGAGCAGGAAGCCGGCCACCTGCTTTCCCTCGCCGACGGCTTTCAGCTCGACGTCTGTGGCGAGGTTCCCGATAAGGCCGACGACGTTCATGCCTCGAAGGTAGCCGGGAAAGTGTGACGTGTCTGTGCCAGGTCCGTGCCGGAAGCGTTCCGGCGCCACTGGAGAGATATCGGGGTGCCCAGATTTGAACTGGGGACCTCTCCGACCCGAACGGAGCGCGCTACCAGGCTGCGCCACACCCCGAGAGAGAACAAGGTTAGCGGGACATCAGGCGGCCTCGCGCACCCTGCGGACGAACAGCGGCACGGCCCAGAGGAAGCCGGCGAGCGTGAAGCCGACCGTGAGGATCGCGGAGGCTTCCGCCGTCTGGGCAACGAGCGCGGTCAAGGCATAGCCGACGGGCACGAGGCCGATCGCGCCGAAGAAGTCGAGGCTCGTCACGCGGGCGAGCTTCCCCTCGGGCACCCACTCCATCATCAGCGTCGCCCAGATGCCGATCGCGTAGCCGATGAGCACGCCGCGCGCCACCATGAGCGCAGCAGCCACTTCGTACGAGCTCTGGAGCGTCATCACGACGGCGAACACGTCGTTGAGCGCGAGAAACCCGAAGATCTGCCAGATGCGGTTCGTGCGCGGGTCGACCTGCCCGAAGATGATCGTCCCGATCGTCATGCCGACCGCCTCGAACGCAAACAGGAGCCCGTACGCGCCGACACCCTTCCCGAACTGCTCGGAGACGAACGTGGGCGCGAGCGCCTGGAACGGCGCCATCGCCACCATCAGCACGACCGACGTGACCGCGATGCCCACCCAGAGCCAGGGCACGCCGACGACGTAGCGAATGCCTTCTGCGATCGACTTGAACGTGCCCTCGCTCGGCTCGGGCTCGAACGAGCGCGGCCGCGCCGGCACCAACAGGAGCGCGGACACGAGGAACGTGATCGCGTTGAGCCCGAATACCGCCTCGGAGCCTGCCACACCGTAGATCGTGCCGGCGAGCGCCGGGCCGACGACGAACGACGCCTGTCGCGAGACGCCGATCAGCGTGTTCGCGGAGGCAAGCTCGTGCGACTCGACGACGAGCGGCACGATGCCTCCGGCAGCGGGGTAGAAGAAGCCGTCCGCGGCCCCGAACGCGACTGCGAACGCGAGCAGCAGGCCGAATGAAAGCTCGCCCGAGACATCGAGGAGGGCCAGCGCGCCCATGATCGCCACGCGCGCGAGGTCGGAGGCGATCATCATCCCGCGCCGCGAGTAGCGGTCGGCGAGCGCGCCGCCGATGAGAATCGTCGCCAGCAGCGCCATGCTGTGCGCCATGAGCACGATCGCAAGCGACGTGGCCGATCCGGTGAGCGTCGTCGTGCGCCAGCCGAGCGCGATGAGGAACGCGCCGTCGCCGATCAGCGACACCGTGCGCGCCGACCAGAGCAGCCGGAAGTCGCGGCTGCGGAAGGCGTACAGCGCCCGTCCCCGGCCGAGCTCTCCCGATTCTGCGTCCACGCGGCGAGGCTATCCTCGGCGGCCCGTGACGCGCCCGCTCGCAGTTCTCCTCGACGTCGATTTCACGCTCCTCATGCCGGGACCGGAGCTCGGCCCCGAGGCGTACGCGGCCCTGGCCGAGACGCACGGCCTCGGGCTCGACCTGACGCTGTACGGAGAGGCACGGGCGGCCGCGATCGCGGATCTCGAGCGTCATCCCGAGCTCGATCACGACGAGGAGATCTGGGTGCGCTTCACCGAGGACATAGTCCGAGGCATGGGCGGCGAAGGGGCCGAGGTGGCCGCCGTCGCCCGCGAGATCGTCGCGCGCTGGGCGGAGGCCCGGCACTTCGAGCTCTACGACGACGTCATCCCGGTGCTCGCCGAGCTCCGCGCAATGAACCTGAAGCTCGGCCTCGTGTCCAACACGAGCCGGGACCTCGGCGCGTTCGTCCGGCACTTCGGCCTCGACGTCGACGCGTGGGTCTCCTCGGGCAGCCACGGCAAGGTGAAGCCGAGCCCCCTCATCTTCGCCGCCGCGCTCGAGCTGCTCGACGTCGCTGCCGTCGACGCGGTCATGGTCGGCGACTCGGTCGAGGACGACATCGAGGGCGCCGAGGCAGCCGGCATGAGGGCGTTTCTACTGGACCGGGCGGGGCGATTTCCCGAGCACGCGGGGAGGATCGAGTCGCTGCGCGAGCTGCCGGCGCTTCTCTAGTCGGCCAGCATTCCGAGGATCTCGCCGTCCTCGGGAAAGCGGTCGAGATCGTGCTTCGAGAACACGAGCTTGCCGTCCGCGATCACGTCGAATTGCCCCTTGCCGCCCGGGATCGGTTCTGCGGCGAGCCCGGCATCGATCAGCTCGGCCGCGAGACTCGCGGCCCGTTCGTCGTAGCCCGATCAGGTGGGGCAGTAGTGAATCTCGACGTGCACCCGCGAGAGCCTACTCTTCCCCTGCGTGCCCACTTCTTCCGCCATCGAGCGCGCTGCGGGCCGGGAGGACGTCGAGGCCGTCCGCAGGCTCTTCCTCGAATACCAGGAGTCGCTCGGCGTCGACCTCTGCTTCCAGGGCTTCGACCGTGAGGTCGCCGAGCTGCCGGGCGATTACGCACCGCCTGGCGGACGCTTGCTCGTTGCTCGCGACGGCGGCGCGGCCGTCGCCTGCGTTGCGTTACGCAGGCTCGACGCCGCGACGTGCGAGATGAAGCGTCTCTACGTGCAGCACTCGCGCCGCGGGCTCGGCCTCGGTCGCGCGCTCGCCGAGGCGGTCATCTGCGAGGCCAGGCTGATCGGCTACGAGCGGATGCGCCTCGACACGCTGCCATCGATGAGCGAAGCGGCCGTGCTCTATGAGCGCCTCGGCTTCCGCGACATCGAGCCGTACACTGAGAATCCGGTTCCCGGCGCGCGCTTCCTCGAGCTCGAGCTCAGGAGCTCTGAGCGCCGATCGCCTGGATGACCTCAGGCCGCTCGAGGACGCGCGCGATCTCCTGTTCGGAGCAGCGGTTGACGACGTAGGGGTCGTCGAGGATGTCCTCGAGCGTCCGGCCGCGCTCGTGCTCACGGATGATGTAGGCGGCGATGCGCTCGTTCGAGCCTTTCGAGCCGGCGAAGAGATTTCTGAAGAACGAGCCGATGCTCACGGAAGCGATTGTATCCTTGCCCCATGCGCGAGGCTCCGTCGTCCGAGCGCTTTGCGGAGCGGGTCGTCGAGGGCATCGACGACGGTGGAGCGAGGGAACGGGTCGTCGTCTGGATCGAGTGGCGTGAGAACGGATCGTGGGCCGGCGGTCGCGCGATCGATCCCGAGCACCGTCCTACCGGCAGGCCGAGCGCCGACGACGTCGTCTTCGAGGGCTATGAGCTGGAGGACGCGCTCGACCATGCGAACGAGGCGCTCGAGGACGAGGTGCGGGTGCTCGAGGAGGAAGGGCTCGACGTCAAGGTCGCGCCGTTCACGCGCAAGGAGATTCTCCCGAAGCTCGAGCACCGCTTTCTCCACGAGATGTAGGAGGGTCTGGTGCGACCCGGGCCGCGTGGGGGCTGGTAGGGTCGAGCGCCTCATGCGGATCCGCCTCGGACACAGCCCGGACGCCGACGACGCCTTCATGTTCTGGGGGCTCGCGTCGGGCCGCGTCGACCCGCGCGGCTTCGAGTTCGAACACGTGCTGCGCGACATCCAGACGCTAAACGAGTGGGCGCTCGAAGGGCGGCTGGAGACGACGGCGATCTCCCTCCACGCCTACCCGTTCGTCCAGGACCGCTACGTCCTCCTGCCGCACGGCGCGAGCATGGGCGCCGGCTACGGCCCAATCGTCGTCGCGCGTGAGCCGCTCGCCCTGCACGACCTCGCCGACCTCGAGATCGCGGTGCCCGGACGCATGACAACAGCGTTCCTCGTCCTGCGCATGGCGATCGGGGACTTCCGCTACCGCGAGGTGCCGTTCGACCAGATCCTCGACGACGTGAAGTCGGGCGAGGCCGACGTCGGGCTCATCATCCACGAGGGGCAGCTGACGTACGCCGACGAGGGGCTGGAGAAGGTGCTCGACCTCGGCGAGTGGTGGCTGCTCGAGACCGGCTTGCCGCTGCCGCTCGGCGCCAACGTCGCCCGCCGCGACCTCGGAGAGGAGCAGCTGGCGGTGCTGTCGACCGTCCTCCAGGAGTCCATCAGGACGGGTCTCGACAACCGCGCCGAGGCGATGGCGTACGCGATGGAGTTCAGCCGTGGCCTCGAGCCGCATCTCGCCGACCGGTTCGTCGGCATGTACGTGAACGACCTCACGTGCGACTACGGCGAAGAGGGTCGCCGCGCGGTCGAGGAGCT
>JBKJWA010000033.1:0-6865 GCA_046716705.1 Gaiellaceae bacterium | reverse complement strand
GAGCAGGCGCGGTACGCGACGTTCGAGGAGCTTCAGCGGTACTGCCGGCGGGTCGCCGGTGCGGTCGGCGTTGCCTGCGTCGCGGTCTACGGCGCCGCCCAGGAGCGACAGCGCGCTGAGACAATCGGCGTCGCGCTGCAGCTCATCAACATCATCCGCGACGTGGCGGAGGACTGGTCGCTCGGGCGTGTGTACCTGCCGCAGGACGAGCTGGCCGAGTTCGGCGTGTCCGAGGAGGACGTTGCCGCCGGCCGGTGCACCGCGGAGTGGCGCGCATTGATGGCGCACCAGTCCGCGCGGGCGCGTGCGCAGCTGGCCGAGGGACGAACGTTGCTGTCGCGGCTCGACCGGCGTAGCGCGGCGTGCGTCGCCACCTTCGCGAACCTCTACGCGGCGACGCTCGACCGTATCGAGGAGCGTGGCTACGACGTGTTCGGCGGGCCCCCGCAGCTCTCGCCGATGACGAAGCTCCGCATCGTGGGGAAGGGAGTGCTCCGGCCGTGAACGTCGCTGTCGTCGGAGGCGGGCTCGCCGGCCTCGCGGCCGCGCTCGAGCTCGTCGCCCGCGGACACGCTGTCACGATCTACGAGGCGCGGCCGACGCTCGGCGGCGCCGTGCAGACGCTGCCCGAGCGCGAGGGCGACCCGTCTCCACCGCCCGACAACGGGCAGCACATCGGCCTCGGCTGCTTCACGGAATACCTGCGCTTCCTCGACCGCGTCGGCGAGCGCGGCTCGTACCGCCGGCTCGCTCTCGAGCTGCCTGTGATTGCCGAGGACGGCCGCACGGCGGCGATCGGGCGCTCCGCGTCCTCGTTCCTTCGCTATCGCCATCTCTCACTCGGCGACCGGCTGCGGATCGCGAAGGCGGTGCGGCGCCTCCCGGCCAGCGGGCTGCCCACGCAGACGTTCGGCGCGCTCCTGCGCGTGCTCGGCTGCCCGGACGGGTCGATCGAGAGCTTCTGGGACGTGTTCGTCCGCCCCGCGCTCAACCTCCGCGCCGACGAGGTGAGTGCGAAGTGGGGCGTGTTCACTGTGCGCACCGCGCTGCTTTCCTCGCGCGAGGCGAGCGACGTCATCCTGCCGACGCGGCCCCTGGGATGGATGCACGGCGACGCGGCGGGGCGCGCGCTCGTGGCCGCCGGGGTTGTCGTGCGCACCGGCGAGCGCGTCGGGTCGCTCGACGATCTCGACGCCGAGGGGGTAGTCGTCGCTACGCCGCCCGCGGAGGCTGCCCGGCTGCTCGGCGAGCCCGACCCCGAGCTCGAACACTCCCCGATCGTGAGCGTCCATCTGCTCTTCGACCGCCGGCTGCTCGCGCATCCGCTCGCGGCCCTTCTGGGCAGCGACGCGCACTGGATCTTCGACCGCGGCGCGCTCACCGGGCAGGATCCCGGCGGTGGGCGTCAGTATTTGACGGTGGTGTCGAGCGGTGTACCGGAGCTGATGGAGATCCGCGGGCGGGAGCTCGTCGATCTCATCGCTGGCCAGCTCATCGAGCGGCTGGGCGAGGCGGAGGTTCTGTGGTCGCGCGTCAGCCGCGAGCCGCAGGCCACCATCGCGCTCCGTCCCGGTGTCCTCCGGCCTTACGCAGACACGAGCCGCACGAATGTCGTCCGCGCAGGCGCGTGGGTCGAGAGCGGCTGGCCGGCGACGATGGAGGGTGCGGTGCGGAGCGGCGTAGCTGCCGCGCGCGCCCTTGCGGCATGAGCGTCGCCATCGAGCTGACCACGCTGGACCGCACGATCGAGGCCGGGACACGGCGGCTGCTCGAGCTCCAGGACGCGGACGGCTGGTGGGTCGGCGAGCTCGAGTCGAACGCGACGATGGGCGCCGAGCACCTCTTCTGGCTGCACGTGCTCGGGCTCCGCGACCGATCGACAGACCGCAAGCTCGCGAACGACATCCTCGCCCGCCGCCGCGACGACGGCACGTGGTCGAACTGGTGGGAGGGGCCGCCCGACCTCTCGACGACCATCGAGTCGTACGTCGCCTTGAAGATGGCCGGGGTCGACGCCGGCGACGAGACGCGCGCGTACATCCGCGCAGAAGGGGGTGTCTCCCCTGCGAGGGTGTTCACGAAGTGCTTCCTCGCGCTGCTCGATGCGTGGCCGTGGCAGGAGATCCCGACCGTCCCCGTCGAGCTCATCCTCCTCCCTCCGTCCGCGCCGCTCTCCGTTTACAACTTCGGCTGCTGGGCGCGCCAGACAATCGTGCCATTGTCGGTCGTCCAGGCGCTGCGTCCAGTGCGGTCCGCGGGCGTCGATCTCTCCGAGATCGGGGCGCAGCACGGCGCGTCGTCGCCGCCCGTAGACCCGACGTCCCTTCGTCGCCGGGCGATCGCCACGGCCGAGCAATGGGTGCGCGATCGGCAGGAGGCGGACGGCGGCTGGGGCGGCATCCAGCCGCCTTGGGTCTGGTCGATCCTCATGCTCGCCGCACTCGGACGGGACTTCGACGACCCGTGCCTCCGCCGCGCCGTCGAGGGCTGGAGCGGCTTCCTCGTCGAGGACGGCGACCGGCTACGGCCGGAGGCGTGCCAGTCGCCTGTGTGGGATACGGCGCTCGCAGTGCTCGCGCTCCTGGCGTGCGATATGCCGGCCGATCACCCGCAGCTTGCGAAGGCAGGCGAGTGGCTGCTGGGCGAGGAAGTGACCGTCACGGGAGACTGGGCGGTGCGGCGTCCCGGCCTCGCCCCGGGTGGGTGGGCCTTCGAGTTCGAGAACGACCTCTATCCCGACGTCGACGACGCGGCCGTCGTCTGCCTCGCGCTGCGCGAGCTCGAGCTCGGTGAGGAGGCGGTGCAACGCGGGCTGGCGTGGATCGCCGGCATGCAGTCTGCGAACGGAGGCTGGGGCGCGTTCGACGCGGACTCGACGAGCACGTGGCTCTACAAGCTTCCCTTCTGCGACTTCGGCGCGGTCATCGACCCTCCCTCCGAAGACGTGAGCGCGCACGCGCTCGAGGTGCTCGCGGGCGACCCGGCGCATGAGAGCGTCGTGCGGCGCGGCCTTCACTATCTGCTCGGCAGCCAGCGTCGCGACGGCTCGTGGTGGGGACGGTGGGGGGTGAACCACCTCTATGGCACGGCGGCGGTGCTGCCCGCGCTCGAAGCGTGTGGACTGCCACACGGTCATCCGGCGTTCGAGCGCGCGACGGCGTGGCTCGACTCCGTCCAGGAGCCGGGCGGGGGCTTCGGCGAGGACATCCGCTCGTACCGCGACCCCGCGTGGCGTGGACGGGGCGCGCCCACGGCTTCACAAACCGCATGGGCACTAGTAGCCTACGTCGCCGCAGGGCATGCCAAAGGGGATGCCGCCAGGCGGGCGGCGGAGTTCCTCTGTGCGAGACAGCTCGACAACGGCGACTGGGAGGAGCGGCACTACACGGGCGCAGGCTTCCCCACCGACTTCATGATCCGCTACCACCTCTACCGCCTCCACTTCCCGCTGCTGGCGCTCGGCCGTTTCAGGCAGGCTCTAGGTTGATGGAGGCGCGCGCCTGATGCCGAAGTTCCCGCTTCGCTCGACGATCCAGATCGGCAAGTACGTCGCGCAGCAGCGTCGCAAGGGCGAGCTCTACCCGCTCGTGCTGATGCTCGAGCCGACGCTCGCGTGCAACATCGCGTGCATCGGCTGCGGGAAGATCCGCGAGTACGAGTCGAACAAGGCGAAGCTGTCGGTCGACGAGTGCATCGACTCCGGCGTCCAGTGTCCCGCGCCCGTCGTGTCCATTTGCGGCGGCGAGCCGCTCGTGTTCAAGGGCATCGAGGACGTCGTCGCCGGCTTCCTCGAGCTGGGCAAGACGATCGACTTCTGTACGAACGCACTGCGCCTGGAGGAGTTCCTCGACGTGTTCGAGCCGGACCACCGCCTGACGTTCGTCGTCCACCTCGACGGGATGCGCGAGATCCACGATTACATCTGCGACTACCCGGGCCTGTGGGACATCGCCGTCGACGCCATCCGTCGTGCGCGGGAGGCGGGGTTCCGCGTGACGACGAACACGACGATCTTCAAGGAGACGCAGGTCGAGGACGTCATCGAGATGATGGCGTTCCTCACGAAGGAGATCGGGATCGACGGCATGCTCATCGCGCCGGGCTACCAGTACTCGCAGATCGACCCGGCGCTGACGATGACGCGCGCCGAGCACGAGGAGAAGTTCCGCGCCGTCCGCGCGGCCGTTCGCGAGCACGGCTACCGCTGGCTCGCGAGCCCCATCTACCAGGACTTCCTCACCGGCGAGCGGGAGCTGCCGTGCGCCCCGTGGGGCTCGATCACGCGCAACCCGTACGGCTGGAAGGGCCCGTGTTACCTACTAACGGACGGCATCTTCCCGAGCTACGAGGCGCTGATGGAGGGCATCGAGTGGGAGCAGTACGGCCCCGGCCGCGACGCCCGGTGCGAGCACTGCGGCATCCACTCCGGGTTCGAGCCCTCGGCCGCCTTCGTGGCGACGAGCAGCGTCAAGGAAACCGTGCGGAGCATGGCGTGGACGCTCACGGGATGACGATGGCGTGCGCCACGACCGCCGAGCTGCGCGCGGCGCGGAAGGCGGGCCTCCGTGCGGTGCTCGTCGGCCTCGGCGCGACGAACGGCATCCCGCAGGATCGAGTCGTCTCGTTCGGCATCGCCGGCGGCCTGGGCGACCTGCCCGCGGGCACCGTGATCGACGCGACGCGTGTCGTAGACGAGGATGGACGCGTGCTCTGGACGGGCGACGCCCTAGGCGTGCCGGGCGCACGCCCCGGGACGCTGCTCGGGACGGACAGGGTGATCGACGACCCCGGTGAGCGCCGAGCGGCCCGAGAGCGCACCGGTGCCGACGCCGTCGATCGCGAGTCGGGCGTGCTGGCTGCGTCCGGACGGCTCGTCGGCTGCCTGCGCGCGGTGTCCGACACGCCGCAGCGGACGCTGCACGGCCTTTGCAACGCCGTCCACGAGGACGGCCGCTACGCATGGGGCGGGCTCGTCAAGGCTTTCGCCCGCGCACCGATCGGCGTCGGCCGAGCCGGCGCGGATGGGAAGCGTGCCCTCGACGAGCTCTCCCGGGCAGGGAAGCGGTGGGTCGCGTGAAGCGGGTCCTCCTTGCAGCTCCGCGGTCGTTCTGCGCGGGCGTCGACCGCGCGATCGAAATCGTCGAGCGCCTGATCGAGGCGCACGGGCCGCCCATCTACGTCCGCCACGAGATCGTTCACAACGACAACGTCGTGCGTCGCCTCGAGGGGCTCGGCGCGGTGTTCGTCGACTCCGAGGAGGACGTCCCGCCGGGCGAGATCTGCGTGTTGTCGGCGCACGGTGTCGCGCCGGCCGTCCGCGAGAACTGCCATGCACGCGGCCTGCGCGTCGTCGACGCCGTCTGTCCGCTCGTGTCGAAGGTGCACGCCGAGGCGCGCCGGTACGCGGACTCAGGGCATCTCGTCGCCCTCATCGGCCACGCCGACCACGTGGAGGTGATCGGGACGAAGGGCGAGCGGCCTGACCAGATCGTCGTCGTCGAGTCGCCCGAGGACGCGGCGAAGCTCGACGCCGACGGCAAGCCCATCGCCGTCATCTCCCAGACGACGCTCTCGCTCGACGACGTCGCGTCGACGGTGACCGCGCTCGAGAGTCGCTTCGGCACGCTCAAGCGCCCCGGCGCGGACGACATCTGTTACGCGACGCAGAACAGACAGGACGCCGTGAAGGAGATCGTTCGCCTCGGCGGCACGGTCATCCTCGTCATCGGGTCGCCGACGAGCTCGAACGCGAACCGGCTCGTCGAGGTTGCGCGTTCGGCCGGCGCCGAGGCGGCCCTCGTCGACGGCGAGACACGGCTCGATGACGGGCTCGTGTCGGGGCACGACATCGTCGGCCTCACCGCCGGCGCGTCCACGCCCGAGGAGCTCGTGCAGAGCGTCCTCGCGGATCTCGCGGGCCGCGGCTATTCCGAGGTCGAGGACATCACCGTCGCTCGCGAGGACGTCCACTTCCGGCTCCCGAAGGAGGTGCTCGCCGGATGACGAGCGTCGAGATCCCCCGCTCGGTGGCGGCTGCCCTGCCGACGCTGTCCGTCTTCGACATCACGAACGACATCTCGAGAGCGATCTCCGACTCGGAGCACGAGGCCGGGCTAGCGTACGTGGCCGCGGCGTCGCCGCTCGCCGTCGTGCGCGTGACCGAACGCGAGTCGGGGTTCTTCCACGACTTCGAAGCGATGCTCTCGCGGCTCGTTCCCCACGAGGTCTCGGAGCGCGAGCGCCTCATCGTCGCCCTGCTCGGCTCGCGCACGGAGCAGATTCCGTTCGTCGACGGGCGGCTGTGCCTCGGCCAGTGGCAGAGGGTGCTGCTGTTCGGCTTCAACGGAGACGCCTCGGCCGATTTCGCGCTCACGCTGCTCGGCTGACTCTCCCTAAGCGCTTGCCATCAGCCTGAAGGCGGTGCCAGTGGGATCGGCTGCCTGCGCGAGCCGGCCGTAAGGCGTGTCCTCGGCCGCCTGCAAGACGCTTCCACCGAGCCCGACGATCCGCTCGAGTGCGGCATCGGTGTCCTCGACACCGAAGTAGATCGACCAGCCTGGCGTGGTTCCCTCCGGGGCAGCTTGGATGCCCGCGAGGTCGTTCTCCTCTCCTTCGCGGAGCGTCGTGTACCGAAAGTCGGCGGTGTCGCTGTACGTGTGTGTGGTCCACTTGAACACGTCCCGGTAGAAGTCGACGGCCGCGTCGTAGCTCGGCGTCTCGAGCTCGAACCACCGCGGGGCGCCGGGCTCGTTCCAGATCTCGAAGCCCGTCACCTGGTTGGGCTGCCACGCGCCGATGCCGGCGCCGCCCGGGTCGCCGATGATTGTGAACCAGCCGTTCTCGGCGACTTGCATCGGCGCCATGT
>JBKJWA010000032.1:0-8196 GCA_046716705.1 Gaiellaceae bacterium | reverse complement strand
ATCTCGTGCCGGGCGAACTCCTCCGTGCCCCATGCCGACTCCATCTGGGCGAGGTAGTCCGCCTCATCGTCCTTGTGGGCAGGTGCTCGGATCGTGAAGTCGGCCGCGGTGCCGTAGAGCGCCAGCGCAACCGTGCGCTGCGGGTAGGTCGCGGCGAACAGCATCGACATCGGCCCGCCCTCGGAGACCCCGAAGACCACCGCGCGTTCGGACCCGACGGCGTCCATCACGGCGCGCACGTCGTCCATGCGCTCATCGACCGTCGGGGCCTGCCGAACCGGGTCCGACAGCCCCGTTCCGCGCTTGTCGAAGAGGATCAGCCGCGAGAACGACGCCAAGCGTCCGAGCAGGCGCGCGTAGCCGGGCTCCTCCCACATCAGCTCGAGGTTCGAGACCCAGCCGGGGACGTACACGAGATCCAGCGCTCCCTCGCCCACGACCTGGTACGCGATGTTGACGTCGCCGCTTCGCGCGTAGCGCGTCTCAGGCGTCGCGAACGGCATAGAGCCTCCACGTCCCCGGAACGCCTTTCAGCTCGTGCTCGCCGCGCTCCTCGAACTCGATGCTGGAGCCGGCCACGAGGTCCTTGACCGTGCTAGAGACGAGCACTTCCCCAGGCGACGCATAGGACCCGACCCGCGAGCCGACGTTGACCGCAATCCCGGCGACCTTGCCGTCGACGAGCTCGCACTCTCCCGTGTGCAGGCCGACGCGCACGGCCAGGCCGAGTGACGGAACCTCATCGCGAATGGCGCATGCGCAGTTGATCGCCCGCGCCGGGCCGTCGAATGTCGCGAAGAAGCCGTCACCCGCCGTGTCGACCTCCTCGCCGCGAAAGCGCACGAGCTGGCGGCGCACGAGCGCGTGGTGGCGTTCGAGTAGCCCTTTCCACTCGGAGTCGCCGAGCTCTGCCGCCCGTTCCGTCGAGCCGACGATGTCGGTGAACAGCACCGTGGCGAGGACACGGTCCGATGCGGGAGGAGGTCCGAGCGCGCTGAGAAACCGGTTCGTCTCGTCGATGAGGACGTCGTTGGCCGCCGGATTCGCCCAGCTCAGAGCGTCGCGGAGGCCGGGGATCTCGACGATCTGGGCCCCGGGTATGGCCTGTGCGATGTATCGCGCCTCGTCGGGGCGACGCGGTCCGTGCGCGACCAACGTCGGTGCTCTCACAGACCCGAGCACGTCGCGTACGTCCCCTTCCATCTCCATGCGAAGAAACGAAGCAGCTGCTCCCGGACTGGCGCTGCGCCGCATGTACCGGACGTACCAGTCCTGAAATGCCACATCGTCGGCCACCGTCGGGCAGATCGTGCGGAGGCGTTGCACGAGAAACGCCCGTTCACCCCATCGAGCCCCTGCTTCGCGAAGCTCCCGACGCCAGTCGCTCTCGGTCTTCGCCCACGGATAGTCCTCTGCCCACACGCCGCGAGCGGTCGGATCGTAGAGCGTAAGCCCGGTCGTCCGCTCTGGATACGTCGCTGCGAACAGAACCGCCAGCCGGCTGCCTTCCTGCGCCGTCCACAGAACAGCTTCCTCGACGTCGAGATCGTCGAGCACGGCGCGGATGTCGTCCATCCGCGTCTCGAGATTCGGCACCTCGCGCACGCGATCCGAGAGACCCGTCCCGCGCTTGTCGAAGATGATGACGCGCGAAAACGCGGCGAAGCCTTCGACCTGTCTGACCCACAACGGCTGCTCCCAGGCGGTCAGGAGCTCCGCGAGCGTACCGCGGATGAAGACGAGATCGAGAGGGCCCGTGCCGACGACCTGATACGCGATCGCGACGCCGCCGCTCCTGGCATACCGAACGTCGGGCACGTCCATGCCCGAAAGTGTCCCATCTAGACTGCACTCGTGGCCACAACGGCACTGGAGAAGCGGCTGCTCGTCGGCGGCGAGTGGATCGAGACCGGCGAGTGGATCGAGGTCCGCTCGCCGTACTCGGGCGAGATCGTGGGCCGCGTGCCGAAGGCCGGTGCGGCCGAGGCGCGGAGGGCAATCGACGCAGCCGAGAAGGCAGCGGCCGACCCGCTACCGGCGCACAAGCGAGCCGAGATCCTCGTCCGCGTGGCCGGCTATCTCGGCAAGCGGCACGACGAGGTCGCCCAGACGATCTCCGCCGAGGCCGGCAAACCGATGAAGGCGGCCCGCGTCGAGGCAGCGCGCGCGATGTCCACGTATACGTTCGCCGCCGTCGAGGCACGAAAGCTCTCCGGGGACGTCGTGCCGATGGACGCCTCGCAAGCCGGCGTCGGCAAGCTCGCGTTCACCCTCCGGCGGCCGATCGGCGTAGTCGGCGCCATCTCGCCGTTCAACTTCCCGCTCAACCTCGTCGCGCACAAGATCGCACCGGCGCTTGCCGCGGGCTGCCCCGTCGTGCTGAAGCCGGCGTCCCAGACGCCGCTGTCGGCGCTGCTCCTCGCGGAGCTCGAGGACGAGGCGGGCTTGCCCCCTGGCTGGCTCAACGTCCTCACGGGCCCTGCCGCGGAGATCGGTGACGTGCTCGTGGAGGACGAGCGCGTGAAGCTCATCACGTTCACGGGCTCCTCGGGCGTCGGCTGGAAGCTCCGCGAGCGGGCGGCGCGCAAGAAGGTCGCGCTCGAGCTCGGCAACGCGACGCCGGTGATCGTCGCGGACGATGCCGACATCAACGAGGCCGCCTCGAAGCTCGCGGCCAACGCGTTCGCCTTCGCGGGCCAGAGCTGCATCTCCGTACAGCGGGTCTACGTCCAGCGTGCCGTTTACCACGCCTTTCTCGAGCGGTTCCTCCCTGCTGTGGAGGCGCTGAACACGGGGGACCCGTCCGACGAGGAGACCGACGTCGGCCCGGTGATCGACGACGACGCTCGTGAGCGGATCCTCGGGTGGATCGAGGAGGCTCGGACGCTGGGCGCGGACGTGCTCACAGGCGGGGAGGCCAATGGCGCAGTCATCGATCCGACGGTGATCGCCGGCGCACCGCCCGACGCGAAGGTGTCGTGCGAAGAGGTCTTCGGCCCGGTCGTGACGGTCTCGGCGTATGACACGTTCGACGAGGCCGTCGAGCTTGCGAACGGCACCCGGTTCGGCCTCCAAGCCGGCATCTTCACGGCCGACGTGCGTCGCGCGCTCCAGGCTGCGCACGAGCTCGAGTTCGGCGGCGTGACCGTGAACGAGGCGCCGACGTTCCGCGCCGATCAGATGCCGTACGGCGGCGTCAAGGACTCCGGCACCACGCGTGAGGGCCCAGCGTACGCCGTGCGGGAGATGACCGAGGAGCGCGTCATCGTGCTCCAGCTCTGAGGCGACCGATGGAGCTCCGACGTCGCAGGTCGCCGCGAGTGTTTCTCCCCTCTCCTGGCGCACTGCGCCGCGAGCGGCGCGCGCTGCTGCAGATCCGCAACGACAGCCTGCGCGACCTCGGCGGGCTCATCCTCGAGATGTTTCGCCAGAACCGTTTCAACGACGAGCTCGTCCGCGAGCGGTGCTCGGAGCTCGTCGAGCTCGACCGGCGTCTCGTCGAGCTCGACGATGTGTTGCGCGCCGCGACGCACCGCGCACCGCTTCGCCGCTGCGAGTGCGGTAGCGAGATCCCGCCGTTCTCCCGCTTTTGCCCGGGCTGCGGGAAGGATCTCGGCGTCGCCGAGGACGGCAGGCCCGTCCCGGAGCCCGAGCCGGAGCCGGAGACATGAGTCTCGGAGAGCGTTGCAGCCGTTGCGGGGCCGTCCTCGCAGCGGGCCAGGAGTACTGCGTCGAGTGCGGCACACGCCGCAGCGGCCAACCAAGGCGCCCATTCCACTGGCTGTGGCCTGCGGCCGCGACCGCGCTCGTCGCCGCCGGCGGGGCCGCAGGAGCAATCGCCGCCGGCGCGGACGACGCGGGACCTACGACGATCGTCGCGCTTACGCCGCTGCGGGCCGTGGCGCCGCCCGCGGCCAAGCCGGCGAACCTTCGGTTGTGGCCGCGTCGGGACGGGTACACGATCGTGCTAGCGGCGCTGCCGACCACCGTTGGCGCGAAGGCGGCGCGGGCTCGGGCGCTCGCGGCCGCCGGCACGGGCGTGCCCGACGTGGGCGTGCTCGCGTCCTCGCGATTCGCGAGCCTGCACCCCGGCTACTGGATCGTCTTCAGCGGCGTCTACCGGACCCTGGACGAGGCGCTCGCGGGCTTGCCCAGGGCCGCCCGTTTCGCCCGCAACGCGTACGCGCAGCAGATCTCGCGCTGAGGACTTTGTGACACTTCTGAACAAGACTTTGTAACAGCGGCCGAAACGCGTTAGACTGCCCGTGAGCGGCCTGGCCCCCGGTTAACGTTCGCTCAACAAAGCGCTTTCTCGAACTTCACACGGGAACGAGATACTGACGATCATGGACGAACGAGTGGCGGAGATCCGCGCGTGTATGTATCAGTACTCGCGGGCGCTCTACCGGGCGATCAAGGATCTCATCGACCCGTACGTCGAACCTGCCGCCCAGCTCGAGTACCGTCGTGACGTGCTCGCGTCCTGCGAGCAGACGATGGAGCGGCTCGCCACCGACCCGCATTACTTCGCGAACCCCGACAAGTCGCTCTTCCAGGACATCAGGCGCTACTTCCCGATCACAAGCCAGGCACAGGTGGCCTGGTCGGTGAACAAGGTCGTGGGCGCTGCGGTGGAGTTCATCGAGGAGCAGATCGAGGCAGGCGCGTTCGACGGCGGCGTAGCCCGCTGCCAGGCGATGACGCGCAAGGGCAAGCCGTGCCAGCGCACGCCGCTTCCCGAGCGACACTACTGCCCGTCGCACCAGCACCTCGAGCAGCGCTCCAAGGTCGCGGCCTAGCCGGTTCTCCGGACACCAGCGCGAGCGATAAGCTCGTCTAGCGTGTCCCACGACACCGACAAGCTCATCCGCCAGCTCTCGCTCGTCGCCTTCCTCATGGCCGAGCGGCGCGCGCTGACGGCACGCGACGTCAAGCAGAACGTCGAGGGCTATTCGGAGATGTCGGACGAGGCGTTCGCGCGGCGGTTCTACTCGGACCGCTCGGAGCTGCTCTCGCTCGGCGTCCCACTCGAGTCGAAGCGAGACGAGTTCACGGGCGAGGAGCTGTACACGCTTTCCTCGGAGAACTACTTCCTGCCGCCGCTCGAGCTCACCGACGACGAGCTGGCCGCGCTCCAGACTTGCCTCTATCTCCTCGAGGGACAGTTCGCATACGCGGAGCCGTTCCGGCTCGCGCTCCAGAACCTCGCCCTCGGCCGACCGGGCTTCGCCCAGGCGCCGACCGAGACCGCAGTGCGCGTCGAGGTGCGCGACCCGGACTATTCGCCCGAGCTCGCCGGTCGGCTGAGCAAGCTCGAGACGGCGATCTCGAAGCGGCGGACGCTGAAGTTCGACTACTGGGGCATCGCCCGTGACGAGACCCGTCCCCGCACGATCGACCCGTACGCGCTGCTGCCGCACGAGGGCAGCTGGTATGTGATCGGCCGGGATCACGTCTCGGAGGAGATCCGGACGTTCCGCGTGTCGCGCATCCGCGGCGAGATCCGCTTCGCGACGCGGCGGGAGCGCGACTTCCGCGTGCCCTCCGAGTTCTCGGTACAGGCACACCGGCCGCCGCCGGCGTGGCAGATGGGCGAGATCGTCGGCGAGGCACGAGTCGAGCTCTCAGGGGACACCGCCTGGTGGGTGGAGCGAACGCTCAAGCGCTCCGGGCGTGTCGAGGAGGGGGTCTTCGTCACCCCGTACGCGAGCCTCGAGCATCTCGCCGCGTGGGTGCTGCGTCTCGACGGGCGCGCCGTTCCGCTCGAGCCCGACGAGCTGCGGCGCGAAGTGGCCACAAGCCTGAGGAGAGTGCGCGAGCGTCACGAGGGCGCTCCGCCGGAGGTCGCCGCCGCCGCCCCCGACGAGGCCGAGCCGCTCCCCGACCGCCCGGCAGGCCCGGTCGCGCCGGAGCGCTTCGGGCTGCTCCAGGCGCTTCTCGCGTATCTCCTCGCGGCGTGCGGCGAGGAAGCTCAGGCCGTCATCCCGACGGCGGAGCTCGTCGACCGCTTCATGATCCCGGCGGAGGCGCTCGAAGAGCATCTCTCGCTGCTCAACCTCGTGAACTTCGGCGGTGGGTGCTACGCGGTCTACGCCGAGCTGCGCGGCGACGAGGTGCACGTCGACAAGGAGCTGTTCGGCGACACGTTCCGCTCGCCGCCGCGCCTGACGCCCCTCGAGGCGCGCGCAATCCGGCTCGCGCTCGTGTTCGTGGGGCCGATGATCGCGGCCGAGGCCCATCGCCCACTCGACAAGGTGCGGCGGAAGCTCGAGGAGACCTTCGGCCAGTTCGATCTTCAGACGGCCGAGCCACCCGCTGACCGCGTCGAGGAACGGCTCATCCGCACGCTCAGCGAGGGCATCAAGCGCCGGAGGCTCGTGGACATCGAATACGTCAAGGTCGGCGAGGAGGCCGTCGTAACGCATTCGGTCGAGCCGTACTGGCTCGAGCGGCAGCTGCCGCACTGGTACGTCCACACGTGGGACAGGACGCGCGAAGACGTCCGCAGCTTTCGGATCGACCGGATGCGCTCTGCGACCATGCGGCCGGAGAAGTTCGAGCCTCGCGAGGGCTTCGAGCCCGACCGGCTGCGGGACGCCCGCGTCGCGCGCATCCACTACTCGAAGCGGGTCGCGCGGTGGGAGGTCGAGCGGGGCGCCCAGCCGCTACGCGACGGCAGCGCCACCGCCGAGCAGAAGGTAGGCGGCACCGAGTGGCTCGTGGGAGAGATTCTCCGCTTCCGCGGAGAGGCTGTCGTGCTCGAGCCGCCGGACTTGCGCAAGAGCGTCGCCCGCCGCGCGCGCGAGCTCCTGTCGGAGCTCGGCCTCGCCCGCTTGCGCGTCAACGTCTAGCCCGAGCTTGAAGGCGATCCGCATCCACGAGGACGGCGGGCCCGATGTGCTCCGCTACGAGGATGTCCCCGACCCGGCGCCGGGAGACGGAGAGGTCCTCATTCGCCTGCGGGCCGCATCCCTCAACCACCTCGACGTGTGGGTGCGCAAGGGGCTGCCGTCGGTGCCGAAACCGAGGATCCTCGGCGCCGACGGCGCGGGCATCGTCGAGGAGTTGGGCGCGGGCGTATCCGGCTTCGAGCCCGGACAGCGCGTCGTCATCAACCCGGGCGTCATGCACGACGGCAGGGTGAGCGTGATCGGCGAGCACACCGACGGGACGCATGCCGAGCTGATCGCGGTGCCGGCGACGAACGTCTACGCGCTCGCCGACGCGATGTCGTTCGAGGAGGCGGCGGCATTTCCACTCGTCTTCGAGACCGCCTATCGCATGCTCGCGACGAAGGCTGCGCTCCGCGAAGGGGAGTGGGTGCTCGTATGGGGCATCGGCGGTGGGGTCGCGACGGCGGCGTTCCAGGTGGCGAAGGCGCTCGGCGCCCACGTGATCGCCACCTCGTCGAGCGACGCGAAGCTCGAGCAGGCCACGAAGCTTGGCGCCGACGTCACCGTCAACCATGCGACGGGAGACGTCAAGGCCGCGGTGCTGGACGCCACCGGCAGGCGCGGCGCGGACATCGTCGTCGAGCACGTCGGCGAGGCGACGTGGCGAACCTCTCTCGACGTGGCTTCGCAACGCGGGCGGATCGTCGTCTGCGGGGCCACGACGGGCCCGAATCCGCCGGCTGCGCTCCACCGGGTGTGGTGGAAGGAGCTCGCGATCCTCGGCTCCTCGATGGGCTCCCCGGAGGACTTCGAGGCCGTCTTCGAGCTCGTCGCGAGCGGCCGCGCGAAGGTCGTCATCGACTCCGTCTTCCCGCTCGCCGAGACGCGTGCGGCGCACGAGCGGCTGGAAGCGGGAGAGCAGCTCGGCAAGGTCGTCTTGCGGATCCCGGAGTGACCTTGACTTGCGCCGCACGATCTGAGATGCTCGCGTTCGAGCCGAATGGCACGAGTTGCGGCCCTACTGACTGTCCTTGCGGCGCTGGCGGTGGCGTTCTCGCTCCCACTGTCCGCGGCCGTGTCGAAGGGTGAGCTCTGCAAGCTGAGCGGCGTGCGCTACGCCGGCAAGACCTCTCAGGGCACTAGAGCTGCAGCTCGTGGCATTCGCCTCGAACGCGAGCATCTCAGGTCGAGCGGCGCAAGTCAAGTCACTCGGGGATCCGCAAGACGACCTTGCCGAGCTGCTCTCCCGCTTCCAGCCGCTCGTGCGCCGCACGCGTCTCGGCGAGCGGGAAGACGGAGTCGA
>JBKJWA010000031.1:0-5185 GCA_046716705.1 Gaiellaceae bacterium | reverse complement strand
GCCCCACGCGGGGCGCCTGCGACGGTTCGCCCGGCAGGCCCAACTCGTCCGCCTCGAGCTTCCTGATCTCGTCGCGCAGCCGGCCGGCTTCCTCGAATTCCAGGTCGGCCGCCGCGGCGCGCATCTTGCGTTCGAGCTCTTCGATGTAGGCGCGCAGGTTGTGGCCGACGAGGTTGTTCTGGCCGTCTGCGTCGATGTCGACGAGCACGCCGTCGCGGCTGGCCGTGTCGGCGACGATGTTGTGGATGTCGCGCTTGATCGATTCCGGGGTGATGCCGTGCTCGATATTGTAGGCGTGCTGCTTTTCGCGGCGCCGATCGGTTTCGGCGATCGCGCGCTCCATCGAGCCGGTCATGCGGTCGGCGTAGAGGATCACCCGGCCGTCGACGTTGCGGGCGGCACGGCCGATCGTCTGCACAAGCGCCGTCTTGCCGCGGAGGAAACCTTCCTTGTCGGCGTCGAGGATCGCGATGAACGACACCTCGGGCAGATCGAGGCCCTCGCGCAGGAGGTTGACGCCCACGAGCACGTCGTACTCGCCGAGCCGAAGCTCGCGGATGATCGAGATGCGCTCCAGCGTGTCGATCTCCGAGTGGAGGTACCGCCCTCGCACCCCGGCCTCCAGCAGGTAGTCCGTGAGGTCCTCGGCCATCTTCTTCGTCAGCGTGGTGACGAGGACGCGCTCGTTCGCCTCCTCGCGCCGCCGGATCTCGCCGAGCAGGTCATCGATCTGGTTCTTCGTCGGCCGCACCTCGACCTCCGGGTCGACGACGAACGTCGGCCGGATCAGCTGCTCGGCGACCACCGACGAGTGGCGGAGCTCGTACGCTCCGGGCGTCGCCGACACGAACACGAGCTGCGGCACCTTGTCGAGGAACTCGTCGAAGCGCAGCGGCCGGTTGTCGATGGCGGACGGCAGCCGGAAGCCGTAGTCGACGAGTGTCTGCTTGCGTGAGCGGTCGCCCTCCGACATGCCCCCGATCTGCGGGATCGTCTGGTGCGACTCGTCGACGAAGACGACGAAGTCGTCGGGGAAGTAGTCGATGAGCGTGAACGGGTGCGAGCCTTCCGGCCGCCCCTCTAGGTGGCGCGAGTAGTTCTCGATGCCCGAGCAGAAGCCGAGCTCCTTCAGCATCTCGAGGTCGTATTCCGTCCGCTGCCGCAGCCGGTGCGCCTCGAGCATCTTCCCCTCCGCGTCGAACTTCGCCACCTGCTCCTCGAGCTCGGCGCGGATCTCGTCCACGGCCCGCTCGATCGACGGCGTCGACGTCACGTACTCGGTCGCCGGCCAGATGACGAGGTTCTCGAGCGGCGCCAGCACCTCGCCCGTGAGCGGGTCGAAGTGCGTGATCGACTCGACCTCGTCACCGAAGAACGAGATTCGGTGCGCCGTCTCCGCATTGGCGGGCTGCACCTCCATCACATCGCCCTTCACGCGGAAGCGGCCACGGCCGAGCACCGAGTCGTTGCGTACGTACTGGCTCTCGATGAGCTTGCGGAGCGCCGCGTCGCGGTCGTGCGTCTCCCCCACCTCGAGGATGAGCACGCGTTCCTTCCACTCCTCCGGCGAGCCGAGGCCGTAGATGCAGGAGACGGAGGCGACGATGACGACGTCGCGCCTCGTCATGAGCGCCGACGTCGCCGCGAGGCGCAGGCGCGCGATGTCGTCGTTCTGGGACGAGTCCTTCTCGATGTAGAGGTCGGCCTGCGGGACGTACGCCTCGGGCTGGTAGTAGTCGTAGTACGAGACGAAGTACTCGACCGCGTTCTCGGGGAAGAACTCGCGGAACTCGTTGCAGAGCTGCGCGGCGAGCGTCTTGTTGTGGGCGATGACGAGCGCCGGCTTCCCGATCTGCTCGATCGTCCACGCCATCGTCGCCGTCTTGCCCGTGCCCGTCGCGCCCAGCAGCGTCTGGAACCGGTTGCCGGCGGTGATCGACTCCGTCAGCTGCCGGATCGCCTCCGGCTGGTCCCCGGTCGGGCGGTAGGCGTCTGACGTGCGGAACTCGGCCACCCTTGAAGCGTAGCCCTCAGGCTGAGAGGGAGAGGCCGAGCCAGAGCCCTCGCGAAGCTCTTCGACGAAGGTGCCGCGGCGCGCTAGATTCGCGGCTGTGGAGGTTGCACCCGCCACCGCGGACCGGTGCGACGACGTCCTCGCGATCCTCGACGGGGGCGACACGGCATGTCTCTGCCAGTACTGGCGCATGACGTCGGGCGAGTACAGCCGCGCGTCGAAGAAGAAACGGCTCGGCGCCCTCAGGGCACAAATGAGCGAGACGCCTCCGCCCGGCATGCTGGCCTACATCGAAGGCGAGCCCGTCGGCTGGCTCGGATTCGGCGTGCGGCAGCGCGTCCGCCGTCTCGTACGCTCGCGAACGATCCCTGCCGTGGATGACGTTCCCGCGTGGGCGATCTACTGCTTCACGGTGCGGGTCGGTTACCGGCGCCAGGGCGTCGCGCGGGCACTTCTAGCGGGCCTCATCGAGTACGCAGGCAGCGAGGGTGCGCCGGCCCTCGAGGCGTATCCGGTCGATACCCAAGGCGCGCGCATCCACGGGACCGCGGCGTACGTCGGCGTCGTGAGCATGTTCGAGGCCGCAGGCTTCAGGCGCGTGCTGGAGACCTCCGCGCGCAGCGACCATCGCCCGCGCTGGCTGATGCGCCTCGACCTAGCCTAGGAGGCTACGCGTCAGACAGCAGCGCGAGCGGGATCTCGCGCTCGGTCTTCGCCTGGTACTTCGAGTAGCCGTCGTACGTCTCGACGACGCGCGGCCAGAGGTGCGCGCGCTCGTCATCGGTCGCGCGGCGTGCCCGCATCCGGCGAGACTCGCCGCCGATCGTCACGTCGCCCTCTCCGGCCACCATGAGATTCTCGAACCAGTCCGGGTTGCGCGGCCGGCCGCCGTACGAGGCGACGAGAACGATCGCGCCGTCCTCTTCGAAGTACGTGAGCGGCGAGGTGCGCCGCTTCCCGGTCTTCCTGCCGACGGTCGTCAACAGCAGGACGGGCATGCCCACGATGCGCTTTCCGAGTCGTCCGGCGGACGCGGAGTAGATGGCGCGATGGATGGCCGACAGTGTCTTGACTCTCAGCGACATGCGATCTCCCTGAGCGCAGCCTGGAGAGTGATCGCGGCTTCGCCGGGCTTTCCATTCCCGATCACATGGCCGTCAACAGCGACGATCGGCATCACCTCGCGGATCGACGAGGACGCGAACGCCTCGTCGGCCTCGGCAAGGTCGGACATCGGGAACACACCCTCTACCACCCCGTAGCCGGCCGCCGGGGCGAGCTCGAGGAGCACGTCGCGCGTCACGCCCGCGAGGATTCGGCCGTCGACCGCGGGCGTCGAGAGCGTGCGGCCGCGACGCCACCAGACGTTCGACGTCGTCGCCTCTAGCACGGTGCCGTCGCCGGCGACGAAGACCGCGTCCTCCGCGCCGCGGGCGCGCGCCTCGTCGACCGCCATCATGTTGAGCGCGTAGCTCGTCGACTTCACGCCCCCGATGAGGTCGGCCGGGCGGAACTCGACGGTGATCGCGCGAATGCCCGTGGTCCGGAGATCGTCGAGCTCGGCCGGCAGCTCGGCCACCGCGGCGAGGGCGACCGGCCCGTCACCGTGCCCCGGCGTCGCGTAGACGCGGAGCACGACGTCCGCCTCGCCCGCCGCGCCGAGCGCGAGCCGAACGAGCTCCTCGACGCCGTCCCGTGACGGCAGCTCGACGGCGAGCCTCGCGCAGGAGGCGTCGAGGCGGTCGAGGTGCTCGGCGAGGCGAAACGGCTTGCCGCCGTACACGCGGAGCGACTCGAAGGCGCCCCGTCCACGCATGAATGCCTCGTCGTTCACGTGGATCACAGGCTCGCCGGGCGGCACGAGGCCTCGCCCGGAGACAGCGAGCGCAAGGACGTTCACGCGCGCACCGGCTCGGCCAGCGGGGCGCCGAGGGCTTCGAGCAGCGGGCGGGCCTTCACGAGCGACTCCTCGATCTCCTCATGCGGGACGGAGTCCCAGACGATGCCGCCCCCGACCCAGAGATGGATGCGCCCGTCGGCGACGGCGAACGTGCGAATCGTGAGCGCAAGGTCGAAATCGCCGTTCGGCCAAATCGTGCCGAGCGCTCCCATCGACGCTCCCCGGCCGACCGGCTCGAGGACGGCGATGTGGTCGATCGCCGAGATCTTCGGCGCGCCCGTCACCGAGCCGCCGGGGAACGTCGCCGCCAGCAGCTCGGTCAGCGAGATGCCGTCTCGCAGCGTGCCTTCTACGAGCGACACGAGATGCTCGACGCCCGCCAGCGGACGCTCTGCCATCAGCTCCGGCCATGTGACCGAGCCGGTCTCGCAGACACGCGACAGGTCGTTCCGCTCGAGGTCGACGATCATCACGTGCTCGGCCGCATCCTTCTGCGACTCCGCGAGCCCGGCACCTCCGGCCGGACGCGTGCCCTTGATCGGCATCGTCCAGACGCGGCGCCCCCTGCGCGCGAGAAAGACCTCCGGCGAGGCGGAGACGATCGCCCAGCCTTCCCCGACGAAGGGCCGCTGGTGAAGCGGCCGTAGATGCGCAAGCCTCGGGGCGAGGGCGCCGGGATCGCCGTCGAAAGGCGCCGAGAGATGCTGAACGAGGTTCACCTGGTACACGTCGCCGCGCGCGATCGCCCCCCGCACGGCCTCCACGGCCGCTGCATGGTCCGCCGACGGCCACGTCTGCTGCCAGTCGCCGATCGAGAACCGGCCCGGGGCCGGCAGCACCTCTTCCACCGGCCTGATGCGGACAGCCGCGCGCGGTAGCCGGCACGGCTCGGGCGGCGAAGGCTCGAGACCACGACGCAACACGTCTGACAACCCGTACCCCATATAGACGTCGGCGACGACCCCCTCCGCGCCGCCGCCGAAGAACCCATGCGCCCGAAGCGTGGCCTCGACCTCGTCGAGCGAGCCGACCTCCATCACGGTGGTCTTACGCTACCGCCTCCCCGGCGGCCGGCGGCAGCGGCGGCTCGACACGGCGGACGACGGCGATGAACATCGCTGCCATGAGGATGCGCCCGACACCGAGCGCGAAGAGAATCGTTCGTACGTCGAACGACTCGAGCAGGCGCCCGAGGGCAAGCACTGCGAACGGCCCCGAGACTGTGACCACGGTGATGACAGCCGTCATCACCTTCGCACGGAGGTGCCCCG
>JBKJWA010000030.1:0-3323 GCA_046716705.1 Gaiellaceae bacterium | reverse complement strand
TCCCCGAGCTGGTAGACGCGCTCTGGAGCCGACAGGTCCTTGAAGCGGTGCTCGCCGAGGTCGGTGAGCTCGATCTCGACGAGGCTGGCGGTTACCTGTGAGACCAGCACCTGACCCCCGTGGCCCGCGGCCGCGATGCGCGCGGCGCGATGAACGTCGTCGCCGACGTAGCCCTCCTCCGTCAGCAGCGGGGTGCCGGTGTGCAGCCCGGCCCGCACGCGGATTGGTCCCCGGGCCAGCCTCTCGGTCATCGCGGTCGCTGCGGCGAGAGCGCCTGGCGCCGTCGGGAAGGCGAAGAAGAACGCGTCGCCCTGCGTGTCCACCTCGACCCCGGCCTCCGCGGCGCAGGCCTCTCGGATCGTGCGCCGATGCTCCGCCAGCGCTTCGGCGTACGCGTCGGCGCCGAGCTCGTGCAGGAGCTTCGTCGAGCCCTCCACGTCCGTGAACAGGAAGGTGACGGTGCCGGAGGGGAGATCGGCGCGCATCAGCCGGTGCGCCATGCGGGCGGCAGGAGCGTGCCGGACGGGGAGACCCGCATGGCGTTCCGGCCGAAGTCCTGGCGGGACAGCTTCCGTACGATGCCCAGAGCCCGCTTCGCCGAGTCGACACGCGGCAGGCCGGCGGCCGTCAGACGCAGCGGTACGAGCTTGCCGCCGGCCCAGGACCCGTCGCGTTTCAGCGTGGCACGGAGCACGGCCGAGAGCCCTGAGACGCCGGACACGTTGAGGTTTCCGCCGTTTCCGAGGAAGTTGCCGAGCGAGTACGCGATCATCCGGCCGCGATACCACTCGATGCCGCGAAGCACGTGCGGGCCGTGACCGACGACGAGGTCTGCCCCGGCACGGACGACCGCCTTCGAGAACGCGACGACGTTCCCGCGCGGCTCGCCGAGATACCACTCGGCGCCCGGGTGCACGTGCTGGCTCTCCTTGCCCTCGGCGCCCGCATGCATCGTCACGACGACGAGGTCCGCCCGCCGGTCGGCTTGCCCGACGAGCTCGACCGCGCCGTCGATGTCGAGCAGGTCCTGCGCCCAGGGATACGGCGCGAAGCCGACGAACGCGACCTTCGTCCTTCCTCTCCGGAGGACGGCGATCTCGCCGGGACGTCCCGTGAAGCGAAGGCCGGCGCTCTCGAGGGCGGCGATCGTCTCCGCCTGCGCCGAGGCGCCGAAGTCGAAGGCGTGGTTGTTCGCGAGGTTCATGATCGTGAAGCCGGCCCGTTTGAGCGCGGTCGAGTACAACGGCGGCGCGCGAAACGCGTAGCAGTCGCTGCTGTTCGCGCCGCACATCGACGAGCCGCCGGTTGCCAGCGTGCCCTCGAGGTTGCCGAGCGAGATGTCGGCGCGGAGCGCCTTGCGGATCCCTGCGTCGAAGAAGGCTGCCGGGCCGCTTCCCGAGGGCGCCATGGCGATGTCGCCCGCGCCCGAGACGGTGACAGCCGGCGAGCTCGCTCCGACCGCCGATGGGGCAAGCAAGACGAGAGTGAGGGCGACGAGAAGGCCGAGCCGGCGCACGGCGCATCACGATAGCCTCGCGGGCCGTGGACGTCGTCTTCCTCGCCCTGCACGTGCTCGCCGCCTCGGTCTGGATCGGAGGCACGATCATCCTCGTCTTCGTGGCCGTGCCCTACGCGCGCACGCTACCCGGGGAGACGCGCGGACAGGCATTGCGAGCGCTCGGCCGCGGCTGGAGGCTGTTCGGCTGGGGCGCGATGGCGATCGCGGTCTTCACCGGCGTGCAGCTCGCGATCGCGGACGGCGCGTTTGACGATGCCGAGAGCGACTTCGACGTCGTTCTCGTCGTCAAGATCGTCGCCGTCGGGCTCCTCATCGGCGGCGCGGTCCTCCACGACTTCGTCCTCGGGCCGAGGCTCGCACGCCAGATTCGCGAGCAGCGCCCGCAGACCATTCGCCGGCCGCTCGTCGTCGTCGGCTGGATGAATCTCGGGATCACGCTGACGGTCCCGGTACTCGGTGTGGTGCTGGGCCATTTATCGTAGGGGGGTGCCACAGGACCCGAGCCCGATGGTGTACGCGTTCTTCGGCGAGGCCCAGAGCGAGTCGCTCGACCGCTTCGCCCGCCTGCTGGGGAGCGAGCTCGAGCGCGCGGGCTTCACGTTCGGCGACGGCGATCCGCGCGACGCGAATCTCGTGCTCAGCCTCGTGCAGCCCGACGAGGCGAAGCCGTTCCGACGCGGCGCGCGCGGCACGTATGTGTTGGCGGTCTTCGAGCGGCCCGAGCATCCCGAGCCGATCGAGGAATCCCTGCGCGCGGACTACCCGATGCTCCTGCGTGCGCTGGCGAACCTCGTGCTCGACTACGTCCCCGGCAAGGGCGCGTGGTTCACGACGATGGAGCGCGGCCACTACGGCGTCTTCGCGGACTCGGACGAGGAGCTCGCGAAGACAGTCATCGAGAGACTCGTGCCGCTCGCGAGCTCGCGCCTGATCATCGACAACGAGTTCAAGACCGACCTGGAGCCCGAGCTCTGGGAGGGGGACGAGATCACCGAGTCGATCCGCGACGCGGGAGTGCGGCTGGGCGCGCTCAACCTCCTGCCCAACCCGTTCCCGATCGAGGATCTCCTCACCGAGCGCGAGCTGCGCCACGTGAAGCGGCTCTACGGGATCGGCGGGTTGTCGTACGGCAACCTCTCGGCGCGCAAGGACGCCGACCGTTTCTGGATGAGCGCGAGCGGCGTCGACAAGACGAAGCTCGACATCCCCGGACGCGACATCCTGCTCGTCTCCGGCTACGACGCCGCCAACGGCCGCATGGTGCTGAGCGTGCCTCCCGACGTCGAGCCTCGCCGCGTGTCGGTCGACGCGATCGAGCACTGGATGATCTACCAGGAGCATCCCGGCGTCGGCGCCATCGTCCACGTGCACGCGTGGGTCGACGGGATCGACGCGACCGACGTCAACTACCCCTGCGGCACGGAGGAGCTCGCCCGCGCCGTCGCCGACCTCGTCCGTGCCGAGGACGATCCGGACAATGCCGTCGTGGGCCTCCGGAACCACGGCATCACCGTCACCGGCCCGAGCCTCGAGGAGATCCTCGACCGCATCGAGCCGCGCGTCCTGGCCGAAATTCCAATGAGTTGAGGCTGTACTTCGTCTGCATCGGCAACGCGGGCAGGTCGCAAATGGCCGAGGCGTTCGCGAAGCAGGCGGGCCACGAGGCGCGCTCGGCAGGCTCTCGGCCCGAGGCGCAGCTGCACCCGGACGTCGTGGAAGCGATGAGTGAAGTCGGCATAGACCTCTCGGGCCGCGTCCCGCGCGGGATCACGCAGGAGGACGTCGAATGGGCCGACGTCGTCGT
>JBKJWA010000029.1:0-3178 GCA_046716705.1 Gaiellaceae bacterium | reverse complement strand
GCCGGTAGGTAACCGCTCCGGCGCGGGCCTCAAGTCCGTATCCAGGATGCTCGGAGATTTCGTCGAACGCCACCTGAGATGCGGGATGACCCGCGGCGGCGGCGGCGACCAGGGCCCGCGAATAGGGGTGGCGGGAATGGCAAGCCAGTGCGGCGGCGAGGTAGTCGAAATAGGATGCGCCGTATGAGCGAGGGCGCTCCAGTTCTCGAGCTGCGGGGGATCACGAAGCGGTTCCCCAGCGTCGTCGCCACCGACCACGTCGACTTCGACCTCCGTCACGGCGAGGTCCACGCCTTGCTCGGGGAGAACGGCGCCGGGAAGACGACGCTGATGAACGTCCTCTACGGCCTGTATCGGCCCGACGAAGGGGAGATCCTGATCGACGGGCAGGCAGTGACCTTTCACTCGCCGAAGGACGCGATCTCCCACGGCATCGGCATGGTGCACCAGCACTTCATGCTCATTCCGGTGATGACCGTCGCCGAGAACGTCATCCTTGCCAACGAGCCGACGGCGAACGCGGTCTTTCTCGACCACGGCGCGGCGGAGGAGCGTGTGAGGGAGCTGGCGCATACTTTCGGATTCGCGATCAACCCGGAAGCGCGCATCCAGGACATCAGCGCCGGCCAGCAGCAGCGGGTCGAGATACTCAAAGCGCTCTATCGCAGAGCAGACGTCCTGATCCTCGACGAGCCGACGGCCGTGCTGACGCCGCAGGAGGCGGGCGAGCTCTTCGAGATCCTCGGCACATTGACCCACGAGGGCATGTCCGTGATCTTCATCAGCCACAAGCTGAACGAGGTGCTCGAGATTGCCCACCGGGTCAGCGTGCTCCGCCGCGGCAAGCTCGTGGAGACCCTGCCACGCGAGGGGGCGACCGAGCAAGGCCTTGCGCGCCTCATGGTGGGGCGGGAAGTCCTCCTCCGCGTCGAGAAGCCGCCCTCGAGCCCCGGGCAGCCTCTGCTTCAGGGCGAGGACCTGCGGGCCGTGGACGACCGCGGGCTCGAGAGCGTCCGCGGCATCTCCTTCGAGCTTCGTGCGGGCGAAATCGTCGGTATCGCGGGCGTCGACGGCAACGGTCAGTCCGAGCTCGTCGAGGTTCTCTCCGGGTTGCGGCGGGCAGTCGCCGGCTCGGTGCGACTGGCCGGACGGGACATCACGGGCGCCGGGGCGAGAGCGATCCTGGATCTCGGCCTGGGCCACGTTCCGGAGGACCGCCAGCGCCGTGGCCTCGTGCTCGACTTCACGCTCGCCGAGAACCTGGCGCTGCACGACTACGACAAGGAGCCGAACTCCCGCTTTGGCTGGCTGTTCCCGTCCCGGATCGTGCGTCGTGCACGCGGGCTGCTCGAGCGGTTCGACGTTCGGGGCGGCGGTCCCGAGACCCGGGCCTCGGCACTCTCCGGGGGCAACCAGCAGAAGGTCGTGCTGGCACGTGAGATCGGCCGCGATCCGAGCATCCTCCTGGCTGCCCAACCCACACGGGGGCTGGATGTTGGGGCGATCGAGTTCGTCCACCGGCAGCTCGTCGAGGCGCGAGACCGGGGCAAAGGGGTGTTGCTGGTCTCGCTGGAGCTGGAGGAGATCCTCTCGCTCTCGGACCGGATCCTCGTCATTTACGAGGGAACGATCGTCGGGGAGTACGAACCGGACGTGAGCGAGGAAGAGCTCGGCATCGCAATGATCGGCGGAACGGTGAAGGGCGAAGCAGCGGCATGAGCGATCAGGCGCCGACACCGGGCCCGCCTCCGACTGAGCCCGGGACGGCGCCCAGCCTCGTAGCGCGCCTCGCTCTCTCCCAGCGCGCCGGCGGGATCGTGCCGCCGCTCATGACGGCCATCCTCGCCTTTCTCATCGGCGGCCTGGTCGTCCTCCTCGTCAGCGGCGCGAACCCGTTGTCGACGTACAAGGAGATTTTCAACGGTACGGGGCTCAACTGGCTCTTTCCATGGGACGCGACCTGTTCCGTCCGTGATTCGGGCGACGAGCTCTGCCGGGCTGCCGGCAACCTCCAGCAGACGCTGATTCAGTTCACCGTCCTCGTCCTCACGGGCCTTGCCGTCGCGTTTGCATTCCGCTGCGGGCTCTTCAACATCGGCGGGCAGGGCCAGTACATCGTCGGCACGATCACCGCCGTCCAAATTGGCGTCTGGTTCGATTTCCTGCCCGCCGTGTTGCACATCCTCGTGGCGGTCGTGGCGGCGGGACTGGCGGGCGCGGTGTGGGCCGGGATCGCCGGCTTCCTGAAGGCAGCGGTCGGCGCCCACGAGGTGATCACAACGATCATGCTCAACTGGATCGCCATCTGGGGTGTCAGCTATCTCATCGGCTTTGGTGGACCGCTCCAGGATCCGGCCTCCGTGGACGCCGGCGTTCCCCTGTCGCGAGAGATCGCAGAGGGCGCGAAGCTGCCGGTTATCTTTGGCAACCCACTGCTCCAGGGCCTGCACATGGGGCTGTTCGTCGCCCTCGGCGCGCTTGTCGTCTACGCGCTCGTCCTCAACCGCACGACCCTGGGGTACGAGGTGCGGGCGGTGGGCTTCAACCCAGAGGCTGCAGCGTACGGCGGCATCAGCGTCAAGCGCAGCTACGTAACGGCGATGGCGATCTCGGGCGCGTTCGCAGGCGTGGCCGGATCGATGGACATCCTCGGCTGGCAGTTCAGGCTCGACCTCACATCGGTGAACAACTACTCCTATATCGCCTTCCTCGGCATCGCCGTTGCGCTGCTCGGACGCAACGCGGCCGTCGGCATCTTCTTCGCCGCGCTGCTCTTCGCCGCGCTCCGGATCGGAACCTCGACGCGCAATCTCAATCCGGACGTCTTCCCGCCCGAGCTCGCCGCCAACCTCACGGAGCTAATCCAGGGGCTCGTCGTGCTCTTCATCGGAGCCGAGCTGCTCGTCCTCTCCATCTGGCAGGCACGAAAGAGGCTGCCGCTTTCGGGACGAAAGGCGATGGAGCCATGAGCGCACGCGCCGAAGCCCCGCACCCGCAGCACGCCGGCGCGCAGATCATCACGGCCAGGCGCCTGGCCATGCTGGGAATCGCTCTCGGACCGGTGGGCCTGTGGCTCACACTGCCTCCGCTCACGATCGAGACGTCTGCGGCGCCGCTCATCCTCGGAGCGATCTCGGCGCTGCTCGGCGTCGCAGCGATCACTCGGGGGGAGCGGCGT